>JAKLHH010000500.1 GCA_022710245.1 Myxococcota bacterium | reverse complement strand
GGCGGCGTGTCGTCCGGAGGCGAGTCGAGCGTCCCGTCGGGGGCCATCACGAAGAGCCCGTGCTGGTCGGAGAGCTCGCCCATCTTGAAGGCGCTCTCCGCGTCCATCCCCTTGCCGCCGCGGCCGTGGAGCTCGATCACCAGCGGGTACTTCAGGGCGGGGTCGTAGCCGGCCGGGACCTTCAGCGCCGTCGGACGCGAGCCGCCGAGCACGCCGTCGCCGCTCCCCGGCGGGCACACCGCTCCGCCGTCGGGGCTGCTGTCCCGCGCGGCGGCCGCCTCGAGACGTGGGAGGTCCAGCTGGCGAGAGGCGTCCGGCGCCGCGGCCTCGGCGGCGCGGTCAGAGGCCGGGCTGCCCTCCCGGTCTGCGCACGAGCCGGCGAGGAGCGCCGCGAGCGCGAGCGCCTGCGCGCGAGCCCGCATCAGGGGCAGGTCCAGCTGATCTTCACCTGGCCCGCGCCGCCGTCGCCGCCGGTGTAGCTGCCGGGGTTGCGTCCAGCGCCGGGGAAGCCTGCGGTCATGGCGCCCTTCGAGCCCAGCCCGCCAGCGCCGACGACGAGCGGCACCGCGCCGCCCGGCGCGAGCTCGCCCTTGGCGAAGGTCTTCGACGCGTAGGCGCCGGCGCCGCCGCCGCCGCCGCCCTGGCCCCAGCCGGTCCCCGTCCACCAGGTGCCCTGACAGGTCCAGGTCCCCGCCCCGCCGCCGCCGGGTGCCTGGCCGTTCTGGCCGTCGCCACCGCCGCAGGCGTCGACCGAGGCCGGTCCCGGGCCACCGGCACCACCCTTCGGCGCCGCGCCGCCCGCCGCGGAGCCGCAGAGGACGGGGAAGCCGCTCTGGCACCCAGCGCCGCCGTTGCCGCCCGGCGTGTTCGCGGTCCCGCCGGTGGCCTTGCCGCCGGCCCCACCGGCGCCCGTGGCAGCGGCGCCACCTCCCGCGACGAGGGCGCCGTCGAAGCTCGAGTCACCGCCAGCCGTGGCCTTGTTGCTCTCGCCGTAGGCCTGTCCGCCGCCGCCTCCTCCCCAGACCTCGACGGTGAGGGTCGCGTGGCTCGGCACCGTGAAGCTCACCGGGCCCGGCGTCGTGAACGTCTGCGAGCCCGCCTTGCACTCGCCGGGGGTGCCGGGCGGGACCGGGGTCACCTCGTGCTTGGTGCAGCGCAGCTGGCTGCCCTCGACGACGCAGCTCCACTCGGCCACGCCCTCGGGGACGTTGGTGGGGTTGGGGGTGGGCCGCTCGCAGGTCCACTGGTCGACGCCGGTGCTGACGCACTTCCACGCGCCGGCGCCCGGCGCTCCCGACGAGGTGCCGGTGCAGGTGTACTTCTCGGCGGCCCAGGTGCACTTCCAGCCGCTCCCTTTCTGCGGGACCGGCAGGTCCTGCGAGCAGCCCTTCAGCGCCTGATCGCAGGTCCAGAGCCGGTAGCACTTGCAGAGCGACTGCTTCTCCAGGTCCACCAGACACTCGAGGAGGGAGGAGGCGCAGCAGGTGGCCGCGTCGGTGCAGGGCGTCAGCCCGGTGTTGATCGGAGACGATCCTCCGTCCAGCATGGCCGGCCGGTGGCCGGTGGGGTCGGCCAGATCGCCCGTCTCGCCGGCGCAGCCCAGCAGCAGCGAGGTGAGGGTCGCCAGCGCCACCTGGAGCTTTCGCATGGTCTTCTCCTCGGGATCAACTCTCGCACAAGCACGGCCAGTGCCAAGGCGCGCTGTGACATTTCGGGAGGTACTGTGGGTGCGGGTGAGGGGCGAGTCCCCGATCGCGATCGGCGCTATGGCCTCCTGTCTCCAGCCGCCTCCCACGCCGCCGCTTGCAGGCGAGCGAGCTCCGGGTCCGGCGACAGCGGTGCGTCCCCCACGAAGCAGAGGGTGGCGCCGCTCCGGATCTGCTCACGGCCCACGTGGTCGCCGACCCGCGCGGCGGGGTTGATCAGCCCCCCCGCCCTGAGCACGTTGAGCACGCCGCCTGGTTGCACACCCCCCCGGCTGACTGTATCCTGCGCCGACCTCGCAGCAGGCCCTGGTGGAGCCGTCGTGATCCTCGCCCTCAGCCTCGCCGCCCTCGCGCTCGGACCGTTGGTCTACCGGCTGGTCCTCACCCGCCGCGCGGCGCTGGCGCTCCTCGACAGCTTCACCTTCGTCGCCATCAGCGGCCTCGTGCTCCTGCAGATCATCCCGCACAGCATCCACCGCGGCGGCTGGGTCGCGGCCCTCGCGGCCGCGATCGGCGTCCTCGGACCGGTGCTGGCCGAGGAGTCGCTCCACCGCGCGGCCGAGAAGGTCCACCGGCTCTTCCTCGCGGTGGCCATGCTCGGCCTCGGCGTGCACTCGGTCCTCGACGGCATGGCGCTCGCCGCCCCGCACGAGGGACACGGCGAGACCTCGCTCCTCGCGCTCGCGGTGATCATCCACCAGGTGCCGGTCGGGCTCACGGTGTGGTGGCTCCTCGTCGGTCCCTACGGCGTGCGCGTCGCCGGCGGGACGCTCGGCTTCATGGCCGCCGCCACCGCGCTGGGCTTCTTCGCCGCCGGCGTGCTCCCGCTCGATCACGCCGAGGGCTGGCTCGCCGTGCTGCAGGCGTTCGTCGGTGGCTCGCTGGTCCACGTCGTCGTCCACCGCACCCACGGCCTGGACGGCGAGGCGCGTCCGCTCCCGCGCATGCTCGGCGCGCTGATCGCCGCCGGCATCCTCGTCTTCCTCCTCACCACCCACCACGACGAGAGCGCGCCGCTCGGGCTCACCCTCGCCGGTGCGCCGGTGCTCCTGATCTTCCTCTTCCTGCGCTTCGGGCCCCACGCCTGGGTCGCCCGGGTCACCGCCTGGCGCGGCCGCGGTCGCCGCCACCACGATCACGGGCATGGCCACGCGCACGGACACGACCACTCCCACCCGGGCCACGACCACGGCTCCGAGGCCCCCGTGGCAGATGCCCACACCCATGAGCACCCGGAGGGTGGCTAGAGTAGTTGCTCCGCCTGGCCACACCACGCCCGCTTCCAGGAGATCAACGGGGTTGCGCCCGGGGGATCTGGCACGCCCACTGCAACGTCCGAGGGCAGATGCGGCACCTCTGGACCATCGTCCTCCTCGCGTGGCTCCTCGCGACACCGGCCCTCGCCGACCCGGCCGCCCGCTGGGCGCGGCTGCCGGAGTCAGCCCGGGCGACGATCACGGTGCGCCGTGAGGTCCGCGGGCTGCAGCGCGAGCGACAGCTCCGCACTGCGCACCCCGAGGTCGCGAAGCGCCTGAGCGACGACCTGAGCCGCGCGCTCGGCCGCAGCGTGACGGTGCCCGCGCGCCGCATCGTCCAGGTGGTGTGGGGCTCGCCCGAACATCAAGCGCTGCGCAAGGCGCTCTCGAGCACGGTCGGCATCGGCGTCTACCCCTCGAAGACCTGGGGCCACAGCAAGCTCCGCCTCGGCGACCTCGTCACCGACGCGGTGCCCGCCGGCGCGGCGCCGTTCCCCTCGACCGGCACGCGCGCGCGGCTGGTGCCGGCCGACGGCATGCACGGCCGCTACTACGAGGCGGTCTTCGCCAGCGATCCGGCCGCCATCGAGGACGCGCTCGCGCGGGCCCGCGGCCTAGTCGCCGAGAAGTGCTCGGTCGGCATGGGCTGCGCCAGCTTCGTCTCCAAGATCGTGCGCGAGCATCTGCAGGCGGCCGACGCTCGCTCGCCGGGCGCTCAGCCCTACGCGGGCAAGCTCGACGCCTTCCGTCGCAGCGAGTCCGCGGCGGGCCCGCTGTGGAAGAAGGCAGCGGGCGCGGATCCGGCGCTGATCGTGGTCTACACCCCGCCCGGCGACTACCGCACCATCACTCATCCGGGCTTCAAGTTCGACTACGCGCTCCGGTAGGGCTCCTCGACCGGTCCTCGCCCCAGCCAGCACCTCGAGGGGCATCGCACTGGGGTGAACCTCGGCAGTGGTCGCGCTCTGCTCTCGCCGTTCCCTGCGTTGTGTGTGTGGCTGTGCTACCATCGCGCGAACACGCTGGGATCCGACGAGACGAGACGAGACGCGACAGGACCGATGACCAGACCGGCGGGCCAGGAGACGAGCGCCGAGGGGCAGGTGCTTCACGGCACCTACCGGATCGAGCGACTGATCGGCCAGGGCGGCATGGGGGCCGTCTACGAGGCCTCCCACCTCCGCCTCGTTCGCCGCTTCGCCATCAAGATGCTGACGGGCGAGGGCGTCGGCCCCGACGAGCTGGCCCGCTTCAAGCGCGAGGCGTTGATCACCAGCGCGCTCGGTCACCCGCACATCCTCGAGGTGATCGACTTCAACCAGACCGACGACGGCGTCCCCTACCTCGTCATGGAGCTCCTCGACGGCGAGGATCTCGCCCGCCGGCTGGAGCGGGTCTCCCGCCTGCCGCTCGACCAGACCGCGTGCATCTTCCGGCAGGCCGCGTCGGCGCTCGAGGCCGCGCACCAGAAGGGCATCATCCACCGCGATCTCAAGCCGCATAACATCTTCCTCTGCCGGCGCGGCGCGCGGGACGACTTCGTCAAGATCGTCGACTTCGGGATCTCCAAGGTGCTCGGCTGGCGGGGCCTGACCACCATGCGCGCCGGCTTGCCTGGCACGCCCAGCTACATGACGCCGGAGCAGGCGGAGCAGAGGACCGCCGCGATGGACCCGCGCAGCGACGTCTACGCGATGGCCACCATCCTCTTCGTGATGCTCTCCGGCCACACGCCCTTCCGCGCCGAGTCGCCTCAGGGCGTGCTCGCGAAGATCGCCCGCCACGAGCCGCCGCCGCTGCGCGGGCTCAACGCCGCCGTCCCGGAGTCGATCGCCGCGGTGATCAGCAAGGGGATGAGGAAGAGCCAGGACGAGCGGTTCAGCTCGATGCGGGTCTTCTGGGAGGAGTTCGAGCGCGCGCTCCGGCGTGAGGGGGTGGAGCTCTCGACGCCGCCCGAGGACAACCGCAGCCTCTGGGCTCACGAGGACCCGGACCGCACGCAGCCCCCGGTCCCGCAGCGGCCGCTCGCCGAGCTCCTCCCCGAGGCGACCGAGAGACAGCCGCTGATCGAGCAGGCCGCGGCGAGCGCGGCCCGGCCGCCTCCGCCCGGCCCGCCTCCCGGCTCGGCCCGGCCGCCTCGACCCGCCGGGGCGCCTCCCGGCGCGCAGGGGCGAGCCGCAGCGCCGGACGGCGCGCCCCAGCCGATCGCGGCCCCCGCGCCCCCGACGCTGGATGGCGCCACCCATCCGATCGCGGCCTCCGCGCCGCTCCTCGCGCTCGAGGGCGCCACCGAGCCCGCGTCGCTCCCCGCGCTCGAGCGGTCCCCCGAGCCCGCGCCGCTGCCAGCGATCAGGGCGACACGCCCGCCGCGGCGAGCGAGCCGGGCGCGTCTGCTCGGCTGGGTCGGAGCCATCGCGGCGGCGCTGCTCCTCGGCGGGCTGGTCATCAAGCTGGTGCGGGACAGCCGGCGGCGCGCGGCCGACCATGCGACCCGCGACCCGAGGGCGGGGACACCTGCTGCGGGCGGCGATCTGCTCGTGCTCGTCATCCAGCCGATCGGCACCCTCGATCCGGCGCTCGCCCACACGCACGAGGAGGCCAACGTCATCACCCAGACCCACGAGGGGCTGGTCCGCTATGACGCGGCCCGGGGCGTGGTGGAGCCTGCCCTCGCCACCTCGTGGCGACAGGAGGGTGCGACCTACTCCTTCGAGCTGCGGCGTGGCGTGCGGTTCCACGACGGCGCGCCGCTGACGGCGGCGGCGGTCGCCCGGTCACTGCGCCGCTCGCTCCAGCCTCGCTGGGGCAGGAGCCTGCTCTGGGACGTCCAGGAGATCACGACGCCCGGGCCGATGACGGTGGCGATCCGGCTGGCCCAGCCGAGCGCCTCGCTGATCGTGCGTCTCTGCACTCACACCACGCTGGTCACCGCGCCAGGGAGGTCGCCCTTCGTCGCGGAGCGTCCCGAGGACGCGAGCCGGGCGACGTCGTTCCCGCTCGGCACCGGTCCCTACAAGGTCGTCAGCTGGAACCGTCAGGTCGGCGCGGTCACCCTCGCTGCCAACGCCGACTACTGGGGTGGCGCCCCGAGGCTGCGCTCGGTCACCTTTCGCTCGGAGCCCGACGCCGCCGCGCGCGCGAGCCAGAT
>JAKLHH010000050.1 GCA_022710245.1 Myxococcota bacterium | reverse complement strand
GCTCGGGGAGAGGAGGAGCGCCAGGGGTCAGTCCACAAGACCCTCGGCCGAGGCTCGAGCAGAGGAGGACGAGCGGCAGGGGTCAGTAGACAAAGACCTCGGCGGTGTCGAGCACGTCCGTCCCCGAGAACCCGCCCGCGATGAGGACCAGCTCGGTCGCGAGCAGGGTCGCGGTGTGGCCGGCGCGGGCGGCGCGCAGGCTGCCGAGCGGCCGCGCGGTGATGTCGCTCCCGCGCACCTCGAGGGCCTCCAGCGAGGAGACGGGGGCGCCGTTCACGTCACCGCCGAAGCCGCCCGCGATCAGCACGCGACCGTCGGCGAGCAGGGTCGCGGTGTGCGCCCAGCGCGGCAACCCGAGCGACGACTCGAGCTTCGAGAGGCTCCGGGTCGGAGGATCGAAGCGCTCGAGCTGCGCGGTGGCCTTCCGCGCCGCGTCGAGGCCGCCGGTCACCAGGATGGTCCCGTCGGCGAGGACCGTCGCCGTGTGGTAGGCCCGCGGCACGGCGAGGGTGGGGCCCGGCGTCCACGCCGGGGAGCCGGGCGCCAGGATCTCCGTCCTCGCCACCGGTGCGTCGTCGACGCCAAAGCCGCCGATCGCGACCAGCGTCCCGTCGGTGAGCGCCGTGAGCGTGAAGGCCCGCCGGGCGGTGAGCGCGGGGAAGCCGTGCAGCTGCCCCTGGTCATAGGCCTCTGCCGACGCCACCGCGCCGCCGCTCGCGTCGACGCCCCCGAGGAGCGCGACCCCGCGCTCGGTGGCCGCCGCCTGATGGTAGGAGCGAGGGGTCATCTGCGGGCCGCGGTAGAAGGTCCCGGGCCCGGGATCGAAGATCTCCACCACGTCGACCGGCGCGGTGCCGTTGTTGCCGCCGGCGACGACCACGTTGCCGCTGGGGAGCAGGGTGGCGCTGTGGCCGATCCTCGCCGCGCTCATGCAGCGCGAGCCTCCGTGGCTGCAGTCCGCGGCGTCGCGGAAGAGGAGCGAGTCACCGTCGATGCGCTCGCTGGAGCGCAGCATCGCGGGCGGGGTCAGGTTCGACTCGGGCCGCCAGGCGCCGCCCGCGCCGCCGACCAGCACGACGCTGCCGTCGGCGAGCAGGGTGGCGGTGTGGAAGGCGCGCGCCTGATGCAGCGCGCGACCCGCTGCGAACGAGCTCTCACCGCCCTTGCCGATCAGGCCGACGAAGATCGCGAGCTGGTTGTCACCCGCGCCGATCTCGACCGGGTTGGAGCGGCCGCGGCTCGTCACGTTGCGCTCCGGCCCCAGCCCCTCGATCGTGATCCGGCGGTCCGGCCCCACCGGCACCTCGGGCACCAGCCCCTGGAGGTCAGCGAAGGGGAACGTCGTGGGGCCGACGAGGAGGTCGGGCCCGTCGACGCGGACGCGCACGTACGAGGCGATGCCGTCGAGCGGCTCCTGCACCTCCTCCCACGAGCGGGTGACGGTGAGCGCGAGGGTCCCCACGCGCGAGCTGCAGCCCGTCGCGGCGGCCACCCCGAGCAGCAGCAGCAGCCTCGCGCTCACGGCGACCTCCCCCAGTGGACCGGCACCTCGACGGTCTCCTTGCGCAGCGTCAGCGGCAGCACGATCGCGGCCGCGGCGGCCACCACGCCTCCCGCCGCGGCCCAGGTGTACCAGCGACGGTACCAGGGCCTCACCGGCGGCCTCGGCTTCGGCTGCTCCGGGATGGTGATGGTGCGCGCGATGAGCTTGCGCGGCGGCGCCGGGTAGAGCGGCTCCACGGCGCGCCTGAGCTGCAGGCCGAGGCTCCTGCCGCCAGCCTCGGGCGACGCCGCCGGGTCGATCAGCACGGACTCCACCCCCGTGTAGGCGCCGCGCGCCTGGAGGAACACCGCCCCCTGGAGCAGGGCGCGATCTCCCGCGGGCCCGACGCTCAGCACCAGCGCAGCCCGCGCCCCGGCCAGGCGGAGCAGCCGCCCGAGGTCACCGCGCGAGGGCGCCGGGCGCGGGGGGAGCGCCTGGGCGGCCTCGGCGAAGGCCGTCCGCACCTGCGGGCTGTAGTGGGCGTCGAGCTTGAAGGTCGGTGCGAGGTGGAGCGCGTCGACGAACTCCTGACGCGCGAGGTCCGGACGCGCCCCCTGCAGCGCGAGGATGCCGAGGTGCACGTGGACCTCGGCGAGGTGGTGAGCGTCGTAGTGTCGCACGAAGCTCTGCTCGAGGACCTGCAGGGCAGAGGCGAGCTTGCTCTTCGCCAGCGTGTGATCGAGCGCCACCAGCGCCTGCCGCCCCTCCTCGATCAGCGCCGTCGCGCGCGTCCGCACCTGGCCGGCCTCGTCGGCCTGCCGCATCAGGGGGAGCAGCGCGGGCAGGGGGAGCAGGCGGTAGCGCTCAGAGCGAGCGACCTCGGCCTCGATGGGCGCCAGCAGCCGCCCCTGCTGTGGGTCGCCGGGGAGCACGACGACCAGCGCCGGCTTCGTCGGGGCCGACGCTGGTGAGGCTGGCCCTTCGTCGCGGAGCGTCCGGAGGCCCCCCACCTTCGGCGCCAGTGGAGCGGAGCCCGGCGGTGTGGCCCGGGCACGGCCTCCCCAGCCGCTCAGCAGCAGCATCGCGGCGAGCGCGAGGCCTCTGTGCGCGACGGGGGGCGTGCGGGTCACTGCAGGCTGGTCTTGCAGTTCGGGTGACAGCTGTCCGTGCAGGCGGTCTTCACGTCCTGGCAATCAAAGCCGACGGTCTTGCCCGCGTCGCCCTTGGGTCCCGCGTCGGGTGCCGTCGTCGGCTTCGCCACCGCGCGCCCGCACATCGGGATGACCAGGTCCTTGTAGTTCTGCGCGTCGGAGAAGATGTGGAGCGCCGCCTGATCGTCCCCGACGACCTTGGGGAAGTAGACGGAGCGAACGGTCACCGACTGGCCCGGCTTGATCTCCTTCGACTCGATCTCCGGCTCCTTGAAGTTGCAGCGGCTGTCGCCGGCGATGACGAGCTTGGAGATGTTCAGCGACTTGTTGCCGGTCGAGCAGTTGGTGATGATGAACGCCACCTCCTGCCCGGTCGCCATGGCGTCAACGACGAAGCCCGGGACGACGCGCTTGCCCTGGTCGACGCAGATCTGCGGCTCGGTGCAGTCGTAGGTCTTGTAGTTCTCCACCTGATCGCGGCAGTCCTTCCCGACCTCGGAGTTCGGCTCGGCGGAGGCGGTGGAGCAGGCCGTGCCGCTCTTCGACTGGACGCCGATCCCCTTCGCGGGGCAGGTGGACTTCGAGTCGTCGTTCCCGCAGACGGCCAGGGTGAAGACGGCGAGGATGGCGCAGCACACGGCGAGAGAGCCAAGCAGAGTTCTAGCGTTCATTGCCCACTCCAGGTGAGGGGAGCGCGCGAGTCAGTCTTTGTCCTCGGGCGTCATCCCATGCTTGCTTAATAACATATACATGTACTTCCGGTCGATCTGAGCCTCTCGCGCCGCCCGCGCGATCTTGCCGGAGGTGCGGGCCATCAGCCGCTTCAGGTACTCGCGCTCGAAGCGCTCGATCAGCGCGTCCTTCGCCTCCTTGAACGGCTTCATGTAGTCGGCCGTCAGCTTGAACTCGCTCTCCGGCCCGCTCACGCCCACCGAGTCCGTGGGGAAGGAGGTCGGGTCGAGCGAGTCGAAGCCGTCGAGGTAGGAGGCGCGCTCGATCAGGTTGCGCAGCTCGCGCACGTTGCCGGGGAAGTGGTAGCTCGCCAGCCGCTCGCGGAACGAGCGCGGGAGCTGGTCCCAGGCGCCCTCGCGCTCGAGGAAGCGCCCGGCGAGGAGCGGCAGGTCCTCGAGCCGCTCGCGGAGCGGCGGCAGAGGCACGGTGACGATGGAGAGGCGGAAGAAGAGGTCCTCGCGGAAGCGCCCCTCGGCGACCTCCAGGCGCAGGTCCTTCTTGGTGGCGGCGATGACGCGCAGGTCGAGCTTGATCGGCTTGCTCGAGCCGACCCGCACGATCTCTCGCTCGTCGAGCGCGCGCAGCAGCTTCGGCTGCACGTCGAGCGGCAGGTCGTCGAGCTCGTCGATGAAGATGGTCCCGCCCGAGCACATCTCCAGCGCCCCGCGCCGCAGGTGCGTCGCGCCGGTGAAGGCGCCGCGCTCGTGACCGAAGAGCTCGCTCTCGATCAGGCTGCGCGAGATGGCGCCGCAGTCGATGGTGACGAAGGGCTTGCCGGCGCGCGTGCTCTGCTCGTGGATGGCCCGCGAGACGGCGCCCTTGCCGGTGCCGGTCTCGCCGATCAGCAGGATGGTGGCGTCGGTCGGCGCCACCTTCTCGAGCAGCGCGAAGATCTTCCGCATCGGCGCCGAGGAGCCGAGCAGCGCCCCGAAGGACGGCCTCCCGGAGGGGGTGATGCTGACGCCCTCGTTGATCGGCCGCAGCCGGAGCACCACCTCGCCCGCGCGGATCTCCATCCCCGGCTTGACGTAGGCCTCGACGACGCGCGCGTTCTCCAGGAAGGTGCCGTTGGTGCTCCCCACGTCCTTGAGCAGGTAGCCCTCGGGGGTGTGCACCAGCGTGAAGTGCACCCGCGAGACGGTGGCGTCGACGACGACCACCTCGTTGTCCGGGCCCTTGCCGACGCGGGTCTCCCCGGGGCCGAGGTCCCAGATGCGTCCCAGCTCGGGTCCCCGCACCATCTCCAGGCGGTAGCTCTGGACCGAGAGCTGGGGCGGCTCGAGCCCGCCGATCAGCCGGGTGCCTTCGTGGAGCGCGCTCACGGTGCTAGCGAGTCCCTTGCAGCTTGCCGAGCGCTGCGATGGCCGCGTCGTACTTCGGGTTGGCCGCGATGGCGGCCTTCAGGTGCGAGATGGCCTTCTCCTTGTCGCCCTTCTCCGCGTAGATCTGGCCGAGGTAGTAGTGGGCCTCGGCGAAGCCCGGCCGCAGCTTGACCGCCTGCTCGTAGGAGGCGACCGCCTTGTCCACCTGCCGCGAGTTGTAGAGCACCGCGCCCCGGTAGTAGTAGGCGAGGTCGCTCTGCGGGTCGATGGCGATCGCGCCGTCGAGCTGCTCCAGCGCCTTGCTCCACATGCGCAGCCGCGTGTAGGCGAAGCCGAGCGCGATCTTGGAGCGCGAGTGCTTCGGGTTGAGCTTGAGCGCCTGCTGGTACTCGGAGACCTCGAGCGAGGTCTTGTTCTGCTGGAAGAAGATGTCGCCGAGCTTGTAGTGGGCCTCGGCGGCGAGGCCGGGGTCCGACGCCATCGCCGCGCGGTACGCCTTCAGCGCCTTCTCCGGCTCCTTGCGCGCGTGGTAGGCCTCGCCCAGGCGGAACTGCGCGCCCGCGTGGCGCGGGTCGGCGGTGACCGCAGCCTCGTAGTGCAGGATCGCCTGCTGCTGCTTGCCCTGCGCGAAGAGCACCTCGCCGAGGCTGAAGTGCGCCTCCGCGTTCTTCGCGTCGAGGCGGATCGCCTCCTCGTACTGCTCGATGGCCTTCTTCGCGTTGCCGGCGCCGGCGTGGAGCTGACCGAGGACGACGCGCGACATGCCGTCCTTGGGGTTCTCGCGGACCGCGGCCTCGAGCTCCTTCATCGCGAGGCCCGCCTCCCCCTTCTGCGCGAGGACCAGGCCCATGATGCGGCGCGCGTGCGTGTCGCCGGGCGCGAGCTCGATGGCCCGCACCAGCGCCCACTTCGCCTTGCGGTAGTTCTTCTTCCGCATCCAGCTCTCGCCGAGGATGCGGTGGGCGTCGGCCATGTTCGGGTTCATCACCAGCAGGTCGTTCATCAGCCGGATCGACTCGTCGAGCTGGCCGAGCTGCAGGGAGACCACCGCGAGGTTGTACATCGCGGCCGGGTAGCGCGGGTCGAGCTTGAGCGCGGCCTTGAGCGCGGCCTGCATCTCGGCGACCTGCCCGAGGCGCCCCAGCGCGACGCCGAGGTTGTTCTGCGCCCGCGCGAAGCCCTTCTTGCTGTGCTTGATCGCCAGCTTGTAGGCGTCCACCGCGTCCTTGTGCCGGCCCAGGCGGAAGAGGCAGATGCCGCGGTTGTAGCTGAGCTCGGCGTCCTTCGGCGCCAGCTTGATCGCCTTGTCGTAGCCCTCCAGCGCGGCGTCCTTGTCCCCCGCGAGGAGGAGCAGGTTGCCGAGGTTGTTCAGCGCCGGGACGTAGTCGGGGTTCTTCTGCAGCGCCAGGCGGAAGGCCTTCTCCGCCTTCTCGCGCTCCATCGAGCGGGCGTACGCCTCGGCGAGCGCGAAGATCGCCTCCACCGACGAGGGGTCGAGCTTCTGCGCCTCCTGGAACGCGTAGACCGCGCGGGCCGGGAGCGCCTGCCGCAGGTAGGCGAGGCCGAGGTTCATCCAGGCCATGTAGCTCTGCGGGGAGAGGTCGGTCGCCTTGAGGAGGTGCGTCACCGCGTCGTTCACCCGCCCGCGCTGGGCCAGCGCGACCCCGAGCTCCAGCTGGGCCACGGCGTCGGTGGGGCGCGCCGCCACGACCTGGCGGAAGCCAGGGAGCGCGGCGTCGATGTCGCCGAGCCGCAGGTTGACGCTGGCCAGGTTGCGGACCGCGTCGAGGTCGTCGGGGCTCGCCTTGACGGCGGCCGCCAGCTTGGCGCGCTCGGCGAGGAGCTGGGCCTTGGTGCGGGCGGCGCCGGGGAGCATCAGGCCGCTCTCCTTGGCGGAGACGTCGCTCGCCTGGGTCTCGTTGCTCTCGCTCTTGACGCTCGCCTCGAGCGCCTCCTTGGCGAGCTTGCCGGTGATGCCGATCTTGGGCGGCTCCGGCTTCTCCTCCCCCTGGTCGTCGGCGGGCTCCTGCTTCGTCTTCGTCTCGACCTTCTTCTTGCCCTTCTTGCCCTGGGCGAGCGCCTCGCCGCAGGGCCACGTCCAGCCGAGCGGGAGGAGCGTGAGGAGCAGGACCAGAGCACTGGTTCTCGGAAGATGCGTCACCATTCAGCACAGCCCCTGAGCAGCGAGCAGGGCGGGGCGCCGCGGCGCTCCGCCGAAAGGGTCTGAAGCGGGTCTACTCGGTCCAGAGCCCGCTGTCGTAGTCCCCCGTCTGGGCGATGAAGCGTCGCCGCAGCACCCACCACCGTTCCTCGAGCTTCCGTGCGCTCTTGCGCACCGCGGCCGCGCGCTTCAGCTCGCCCTCGTACTCCTTCTTCCACTTCTCGTACTGCTCCTGGTAGTCCTTCATCGCGAAGTCCTTCCCCCCGAGCAGGTCCTCGCGGTTGATCACCTGGGCCTTCGCCAGCTCCACCGCGGCCTCGGCCGCGACCACGCCGGTGCGCTGCGCCGCGATGCGGGCCTTGGCCCAGCGCTCGAGCGCCTCCAGGTACTTCATCCACTCCTCGGCCATCTCCACGCCGAGGCGGCTCTTCTTCTTCTCCGCCGCCTCCATGCTCGCCTCCGCGGCCTTCATGCGCCGCTTGATGCGCGCGAGCTCGTCGCGGGCGTCGTCGAGGCGGTCCAGCGCGACCACGATCTCGTTCTCGGCGTCGTAGATCCAGATCTGGCCCTGGCGCGACATGTCCTTCAGCTTGGCCATGTCGACCTCGTAGCTCAGGCTCGAGCCGCTGCAGCCGGCGAGGCCACAGAGGAGGAGCGGCAGCGCGAGCTTGGTCATCGGGGACCTCCGATCGTCTGCATGGCGTTCGGCAGGAGCCTCGCGTCACCATCGCTGAGCGACTCGGGGCTGCGGATCTTCTTCACCTCCGCCTTGCTCTCCGCCGTGTAGCCGAAGCGGGCGAGGAGCGCCGCCTTGTTCGCGTGCGCCGGGTCGAAGCCCCCCTCCTTCTTCAGCGCCTTGTCGAAGAGCTCGAGGGCGTCCTGCAGATCGCCGAGCCGCGCGGTCGCCACCCCGAGGAGGTTCAGCACCGCCGCGGTCTCCGCGACCTCGAGCCCCTTGCCGAGGACGAGCTGCGCCATGTACGGGTTGCCCGAGCCGAGGTAGAGCTGCCCGAGCTTGACCATCGAGGCGACGTCCTTCGGCCGCTTCGCCAGGGAGCGCTCGAGCTGCGTCGCCCCCGAGGGCTTCGCGGCGTTCACCGACGGGACCACCACGTCCACCTGCGGGTCGCCGGTGGGCGCCTTGCTCGCCAGGCAGGACTTCGCCGCCTCGGAGAGGACCTTCAGCTTCTTGGCGGTGGCGGTGCACTGCTTGAGCGCCTCCTTGGCCTCGGCGGCGAGCGGCGCCGCGTTGGCCTCGAGGGCGTCCTTCACCTGCTTGACGGTCCCGGCGGGGAGGCCGTCGGGCATCGGCAGGCTGCGCAGCGCCTCGGCCGCGGCGGTGTCCACCGACGAGAGTCGGCCGAGCGCGGCGACGCTCCACACGGGGCTGCCGGCGCTGACCACGCCGCGGTAGGCGTTGCGGGTCTGCGTCATGTAGGCGATCTTCTGCTGCAGGGTCGGCGCCAGCTGGCTGAGGTCCGCGGAGAGCTGGATCGACTCGAAGGTCTTGAAGCTGATCTCGCCGATGTAGAACTGCGCCGCCGCGGCCGCGTCGCGGTCACCGGGGTTGCCGCTCTTGGCGTTCTGCGCGGCCTGGGCGAGGTAGTTCTGCGCGTCGGCGAGGGAGTTCTTGCGGTAGAGCGCGTAGCCGAGCAGGTAGAGCATCTCGGTCGAGGCGGCGCCCTGCATGCTGGCGTTCTGCAGCAGGTTCACCGCGCCGTTCCAGTCGGAGGCCTGGATGTGCAGCCGCGCCACGCGCACGGCGAGCTCGGCCTTGTCCTCGGCCGAGCCGCTGCCGCGCAGGAAGGTGTTCAGGATCGACTCGGCCTTGCTCCGCTCGCCGAGCCGCGCGCGGATGTTGCCCGCCGCCTTGTAGAGGTCCGCCGCCTCCTTCTCGCTCTTCCTCCGGGCCGCGGCCTCGAGGTAGCCCGCGGCGCGCTGGAACTGCAGCGAGTCGAGCGCGATGCGGCCCATGGTCGAGAGCACGTCGGCCAGCTTGTCCGACTGCGGGTAGGTGGCGACCAGCGAGTCGCCGATGGAGAAGATCTTGTCCGGGTCGTTGCGGCTCGCCTGCTCGGTCATGAAGGCGCTGATCATGGCCTTCTCGCCGAGCTCGGTCCCCTTCCGCTCCTTGGCGATGTTGAGCAGGCGCTCGGCGCCCGAGCCCTCCTCCTCGTCGTTCGCCTTCATCGTCTCCGACTCGAGGAGCCGGTTCTCGGCGCCCTTGATGACCTGCGCGACCTCGTTCTTGAACTCCGAGTCGCCGAGCTCGCCCATGCCGGAGAACTGCTTGCCGGCGGCGATGATCCCCTCGTAGTCCTCCTGGTTGCGGTAGGCGTCGAGGACCAGCAGCGCCGAGACGGGCGCCTCCTTGGCGCCGGGGAACTGCGTGACCAGCGCGGTGAAGAGGCGGATCGCCTCGTCGAACTCGCCGGCGTCGTAGAAGGTGCGGGCGATGTTGAACTTCACCTGGACGATCTTCTCGTCCTTCGGGTAGCTCGCGACGTAGATGCGACCCGCGCGGCGCAGGCCGGCGCGCGCCTGCACCATATCGAGGCGGCTGATCTTCTGCTTGCCGGTGAGCGCGTCGAAGTAGGAGACCACCGCGGTGTAGGTCGACTCCTGCTTCTCCTTGCCCTTCTGCAGCGCGGCGGCCTTCTCGTAGAACTTGCCCGCGTCCAGGTACTGCTTCGCGGCGTAGAGCGCCTCCGCGAGGTTCCCCATCACCAGCCCGGCGTTCTTGCTCTTCTCGAAGAACGACAGGTAGATCTTGTAGGCCGCGGCCGCCTCGAGGAACTTCTCGTCGTCCTTCCGCTCCGTCGCGACGTCGTGCAGGCGGGTGGCGATGTCGCGCGCGTACTTCTCGAAGGTGTCGAGGATGCGCGCCCGCTCCTTGTCGGAGAGGCCGTGGTTGTAGTAGCGGCGCCGGATCACCTCGACCACCGCCGCCGTGTCGCGCGCGCCCTGATCGTAGAGCTTGCCCTGCGTGACCGAGTCGTAGAGCCGGTGGGCGTACTCGAGCGAGTCCGCGTTGTCGCCGGTGAGCGAGAGGATCTCCCGGTAGACCATCGAGGACGCCTTCCAGTTCTGCTTCACGTAGTAGCGGTTGCCGAGCTTCTCCAGCGCGGCGAGGAAGGTGGTCTTGGAGTCGGCGCGGTCGCGGAAGTAGGCGAGCGCCCCGGTCGGCTTGTGCACCTCGGTGTAGCAGAAGACCGAGTCGACGAGCGCCTCGCGGCGGAGATCGATCTTGCTGGAGCCGCTCTTGCCGCCCGCCTGCGCCAGCCACTTGCGCGCCGCCTGCACCGAGCCCTCGAGGAGCTTCAGCGCCGCCTTGAAGTCGGCGCGGTTGATCTTGCACCAGGCCAGCTTGTAGCGCGCCATGGCGTGGACGCGCGTCTCGGCGGAGTCGATCACCATCTGGTAGTACTTCTCGGCCTTGTCGAGCTCGGCCTTGTCGAAGTAGTAGTCGCCCACGGTGAGGAGGCCCTCGAGCCGGTAGTCGCTCTTCGGGAACTTGTCGGAGAGCTCGAGGTAGGTCTTGATCATGTTGTCGTAGTCGCCGAGCTCGCGCATCTCGTGCGCCATGAAGAAGAGGACCTTGTCTCCCTCGCGATAGTCCGGGTAGAGGTCCAGCAGGCGGCGATAGGTGCCGACGGCCTGGTTCTTCAGGAGGCGCGTCTGCAGCGAGATGATGCCGGTCGACTTGCCCTTCTGCTTCTCGTAGGCGATGTGGTAGTGGTACTTCGCCTCCTCGACGTAGAGCTCGGCCAGGCGCATCTGCAGGTCGGGGAGGTAGCCCATCCCCCGCGCCCGCGCGATCAGCGTCTTCGTCGTCTGGATGGCGAACTTGACCTTGGCGACGTCCCGCTTCAGCCGCTCGACGTGGTCCTCCTCGAGGGCCTTGCGCGCGGCGCTGGTGCAGCCGCCGAGCAGGCCCGCCGCGAGCACGCAGGCGAGCAGCCAGAGCAGTGACCGGAGACTCAAGGAGCGGCGCCGCACAGGCTGGGCGGTCGTGCGCAGCTGCCGCGACCCAACAACCAAGGAGCGGCGCCGCACAGGCTGGGCGGTCGTGCGCAGCTGCCGCGACCCAACAACACTGTGAATTAGTCTACGCATCGGTCCTCGATGTTGAACTTGTAGTGGGGGAGCTCGTCGGTCCAGTACTCGCCACCGAAGTGGTAGTAGGTTCGGTCCGACGACCACGGGATCTTGGCGGCGCGCTTCCGCGCCTGGCTCAGCTGACCGGACTCGCTGAGGCGCTGGAAGATCGCCTGGCCCACCTCGTACTCGAGCAGGTTGACCTGCTCCTCGGCGTCGAGCATGTCCTCGGCGACCTCGCGCGTGGACGACTCGAGGGAGCGCGCCAGCTCGGCGCGGACCTGCTCCAGCTTCTTCTGGTAGAGGAGGCGCAGGTGCTTGGCGAGCTTGCTCTGCTGCCAGCTCTCGCGATCGGCGACGGCGCCGAGCTCGTTCCGGAGCGCGCGGGCGAAGAGGTGGAGCTTGCGCGACTGCACCCGCCGGAGCGCTGCCTCGCGGATGCGGTCGACGTCCTCGAGCGGCTTGCCGTCGCGGACCTTGTTGAGCGCCGCCCCGAACTCGGCGCGGAACTTTCGCGCCGCCAGCTTGGCCGCGCGGAAGTGGCAGAAGCGCCGGTAGATGAGGCCGCGGAGCACATACTTCTCCGGCGCGAAGAGGTTGCGATAGACGGGGGCGTCGAGCGCGTAGAGGAGCCCCATCGCGCGATGCGGGTCACCGGACTTGTACTTCGACCACGCCCGCTCGAGGAGGATCTCCGAGCTCAGCTCGGTGCCCTTGGGGATGCTGCCCAGCGTGCTGTAGGTCGCGGCGTACTGCTTCTGCTCGTAGAGCAGCCGGGCGAGCGAGTGGAGCGACTTGCCACGGATCTCACGCACGGCCTTCAGGCGCGAGGCGACGGCCTTCACCGCCGGGGTGCGATCCTCGAAGGCGATGGCGCGGGTGTAGATCGGCATGCCGCCGATCGAGACGTGGTAGGTGAGGGGCATCCCGAGCGCCTCCTCGTCCGTCTCCCTGGCCCGCTCGATCAGCGTCCCGGTCTCGGCGGCGACGCGCGCGAGGCCCAGCATGCAGAGCTCCACCTCCCAGCCCTTGGGCAGCTTCTCGTAGCGGAGCTTGACGGTGCCCTCGTCGGTGACCAGCGCGCGGAGCGCGTAGGCGAGCTTGGTGTCGGCCTCGCCGCGGCGGCGCAGGGAGTCGAGCGCGGAGCCGAGGTCGAGCGCGCCGAAGAGGCTGGCGAAGGCGCCGAGCGCCTCGGTCTTCTTCTCCATCCCGCCAGGGGCGAGGAGGCGCACCGAGTTGATGTAGAGGCCGTTGTAGAAGTAGTAGCCCCTGCGGCTGATCTTGTTGAAGCGCTCGGTGGACCAGGCGTCCAGGCCGCGCTCCAGGTTGGTCATCGCCTGCCAGTAGTAGACGAAGTCGGCGAGGTCGCCGGGGAGCGCGCCGAAGTCGGTGTCGCCCACCAGGTCGCGCAGGATGAGGCCCTCGTCGAAGGGCTGCGAGAGGGCGATCCCCTCCAGGGCGCGCAGCGCGCGCGGCAGCAGCTCCGGGCTCTGCCGCGTGTTGGCGACCTGGAAGTAGAACTCCACCGCGCCGTGATAGAAGCCGAGCTTCTCCAGCGCGCTCGCCAGGTAGAACTGCGCGCTCTCGTACTTCTCGGCGCCAGCCTTGGCGGTGGAGAGGTAGCGCCAGCAGAGGTTCGCCGCCTCGCCGTAGTCGCCGCGGCCGAAGGCGTCCTTGGCCGCCGAGAACAGCTTGGCGTCCTCGGCGCGGGCGGCGCCTGCGAGGAGCAGCGAGAGCGAGACGGTGACGAGGAGAGATCGCGTGTGCATCACTCCTCCTTCGTCTGCTCGTCGCTGAAGCCGAACGTGATGCTGAGGCCGAGCGACAGGTAGAGGTTGTTGGTCACGCTCTTGAACTCCGGGAAGTACATGTAGTCGCGGATGTCGAAGCGGAGGGAGAAGTACTTGCCGAGGAACATCCGCAGCCCGGCGCCGAAGTCGATGCCCGACGGGAGCGCCGCGGTGTAGCCGCCGAGGGAGTAGCCGAGGACGAAGAACAGCTCGGCGGTGAGGAGCTTGTCGTTGGTCAGCGCGAGCTTGCCGTAGAACGGCTTGAGCACGATGTTCGAGTCGAGCAGCCACTGCAGCTGGCCGACGTCGGTCGCCTGCACCAGGAAGCGGTCGTTCAGCTCCTTGTCCAGGCCGGTGCCGAAGTTGAAGGAGTAGAGCCCGCCGATGATCTCCCAGGCCCAGAGGTTGGTGAAGTGGTAGGTGTAGTTGCCCGAGAGCGTCAGCCCCTTGGCGAACGCGTCCATCGGCAGCACCCCGAGCGAGACCATCAGCTCGTGACGCCCCATCAGATCGCGCTTCTCGATGGAGTAGAGCTCGCCGCCCTGGTCGGTGATCTTGGCCTCGGCCGGGCCAGCGCTGGCCACGGCCAGGAGCACGGTCAGCGCGCCGAGCGCGGTGCGGAGCGTGCGCGGACACGAGGTCATAGGTCGCTCCTCGGGGTGAAGCAGATGTTCAGGTTGAGGGCGAGCGGGTAGTGGCCCTCGCCGGCGGAGTAGAGCAGCAGGTAGCGGAAGTCGAAGCGGAGCGAGAAGTACTTGCTCAGGTAGCCGCGCAGCCCGAACCCCGGCGCGCCGCCGAACGCCATGCGCGGGCCCTTGCCCTGGGGCTCCTCGTCGGTGGCGGTGCCGCCGTCCATGCGGGCCACCACCGCGCCCAGGTAGAGGTAGATCTCACCGTAGAGGAGGCTCCGGTTCAGCGCGGAGAGCTTGCCGTAGATCGGCTTGAAGTGCGCGCCCAGCTCCCCGTAGAAGAGCAGCGTCGGGAACTTGCTCGGCGGCTCCCCGAAGTTGTTCTCCAGCTTGTCGCGGAGCGAGGTCTTGAGGTTGCGCAGGTAGGTGAAGCGCGCCTCGGCCGCCCAGAGGTCGTTGATGTGCCAGGCGTACCCACCGTTGAACGCCGCGCCCTTGGTGAAGGCGTCCACTGGCAGCACCCCGACCCCGAGGCTGAGCTCGTGCTCCATCCGGTAGAGCCGGTTCTGCACCGCGGGGAGCTTGTCGCTCTCCTCCCACTCGGGCTGCTTCTGCTTCGCCAGCGCCGGGCCGGCGAGCAGCAGCAGAACCGCCGGCAGCCCGTAGGCCAGTAGGCGGGTAGGCATGAAGGTTCTCCTCCTGCGCGTCAAAGCGTCTGCTCTTCATGGTCGGCGACGGACGGTCGCCGAGCTCCAGGCTACACGTTAGCGGTGCTGCTCTTCAACCTCTCCAAACCGGTCAGCCGCGAGCAGGCAGGCCCGCGGGCGAGGACAGGATCAAGTTAGAAGCCCTGCACGCGGAACACGAACGGGTACCTCACGTCGACGTTGCCGCCGATGGGGCAGGGGCTGAAGCGCCACGTCCGGATCAGGGACAGGATGCAGGTGGCCACCATCGGCGAGGCCATCGACGAGGAGGTCATGCGCGCGGAGCCGACGCCGCCGCCACCGACGATGGTCCAGTCGAAGACGATCTTGCCAGAGAGACCAGGCGTGGTGAGCAGCTGCCGCTCGTAGCAGGCCTGCACCGCAGCCATGTTGCCGCCGACCACGCGCTGGATCACCTCGCGGTCGCAGCTGCCGCCCGAGGTGGTGATGGCGCGCGGAGGCGCCTTGGCGACCTTGCCGCGCACCCTCGTGCCGGTGCCGGCGCTCGCGCTGATCTTGCCGACCGCGCCGCCCGCGAGGAGCTGGCTGCCGACGCGGGTGTCCTTGCCGCCGCCGCCGCCGAGGCCGCCGGCGAGGCGTACGCCGTCGCCGATGCCGCGCCCGATGACGCCCGAGATCTTGAAGTTCGCCGCCGAGCCGCCCGGCGAGCGCACCGCGGAGATGTTGCTGGCGAGCGCCTTCAGATCGCTGCGGCCCGGGGTGATCCCGGCGGGCTTCAGGTTCTCCAGGGCGCTCATCACGTTGGCCGCCACCTTCTTGGCCGCTCGCTCCTTCTGCTTGGGCGTCAGCGGCACGTTGCTGACGACCTTCACCTTCGGGAGCTTCTGCTTGGTCACCACCTGCTTCGGGGTCTCCTTGGGGACGTCCTTCGGCGGAGGCGGCGGCTCCTCCTTCTTCATCTCCTTCTTGGGCTCCTCCATCGCCTTCTCGAGGGCGACGTCCTTCAGCGCCACCTTGGCGAAGCGCTCGGAGTCGTTCTCCACCGCCAGCCCCGACTCGCCCGACATCACCACCATCAGCACGCCGACGAGGATGTGCACCGCGGCGCTGCCGAGGGCCGCCTGCAGGGCGCCGAGCGAGAGGCCGAAGCGAGTCTTCGCCCTGGGGAGGACCGGCGGGCGCACGAAGCGGACGAGGTAGCCCTGCCCCTCGCGCAGCACCTGCGCGTAGTCCCCCTCCTGCATC
>JAKLHH010000005.1 GCA_022710245.1 Myxococcota bacterium | reverse complement strand
GGTCGGGCTGCAGCGGCTTCGCGTCGGCGCCACCGTCGAGCCTGGCCGGCGGCAGCGGCTTGCCGCCCGCGGAGGCCCCCTCGTCGGGGGTGACCGCGACCGTGCGGTCGCCGCAGGCGGCGAGCACCCCGGCGCCGAGGACCGCCGCGCCGATCGCGCCGAGGCGGCCGAGGAAGTCGCGGCGGCCGCGATCGAACTGCTCGAGGGTGGGATAGCTCGGTGTGTCTTCGCGGCGTTGCTGCTGCCCCGGTGCTCGAAACGCTCGCTTGGTCATCAGCCCTCGCTGGTCGGCATCATCCGGTAGGGTTGGTAGCACGGTGCATGCCACGACGGCGGCCTCGTGATCCTCGGCGGTTGCGCGCTGACGCGCGGCTCGACCCCTCAGTTTTCTGAGGTGGTGCCCAGCTGCTGAGCGGGCTGCACAGCAGCCCGCGCGAGCCATACTATCGCGGACGCGGAGGTGACCCATGAAGGCCTACTACGCCACCGCCTACGGCGGCCCCGAGGTGATGCGCCTCGGCGAGCTCCCCGACCCCAGCCCCCGCGGCGAGCAGGTCCTCGTCGAGGTGAAGGCCTCCTCGGTGAACCCGGTCGACTGGAAGGTCCGCGCCGGCGAGGCGCGCCTGCTCACCGGGCGCAGCTTCCCCAAGGTCTACGGCACCGACCTGGCCGGGGTGGTGGCCGCGCTCGGCCCGCGGGCGCGGGGCGTGGCGATCGGCGACCGGGTCTACGGCACGACGATGGTCATGCTCCGCGCCCCGGGCGCCCACGCCGAGCGGGCGGTGGTCAAGGCGGGCCGCCTGCGTCGCCTGCCCGACGGACTCTCCTTCACGGACGCCGCCGCGCTCCCGGTGGCGGCGCTCACCGCCCAGAACGGGCTGCGGCTCTGCGGCGAGCTCGGCGGCAAGCAGGTGCTCGTCAACGGCGCCACCGGCGGCGTCGGCCACTTCGCGGTGCAGCTCGCGCGAGCGCGGGGCGCCGAGGTGACCGCCGTCTGCAGCGCGCGGAACGCCGAGCGAGCCCGCGCGCTCGGCGCGAGCGCCGTGCTCGACTACCGCCAGCAGGACTTCACCCGCGGCGCCGCTCGCTACGACGTGATCTTCGACGCCCACGCGCACCTCGCCTTCGAGGACGCCCGGCGCGTCCTCAGGCCGCGAGGCCGCCTGGTCAGCACGCTCCCCGGCCCTCGCTTCATCGCGCGCGCCCTCTGGCAGCGCGTCGCCGGCGGCCCTCAGCTGGTGATGGGCAACCTGCGCGCGAAGCCCGAGGACTACGCCGAGCTCGAGCGGCTCCTCGCCTCCGGCGCGGTGCGCCCCATCGTGGAGCACACCTACCCGCTCGCCGAGGCCGCGCAGGCCTACGCCACGCTCGAGGGCGGAGGGGTGGTCGGCAAGGTGGTGATCGTCATGGAGTAGGGCCGCCGCGATACTCCGCTGGCCCCCTGCTCCGAGGAGGTCCCGTTGAAGGTGGAGCACGACGAGAGCGGCGAGAGCCCCGAGACGTGGCGCTGGCCCGCCCCGGAGCAGGGCTCTCCGTACCGCTGAGCCGCGGGGGCGGGCGCGGCGCTACTCGTTCAGCGTCTGCAGGAACTTCAGCGCCGAGTAGAGCGTCGCCGGGCTCATCACCTGGAAGCTGTAGCGTCCGAGCGAGAGGATGTCCTCGTCGGCGAGGAGCGTCGACTCGCCGGGTGAGAGCCGCTGCATGTTGACGCTGGTGCCGTTCTTCGAGTTGAGGTCGATGACGGTCACGCCCTCGTCGCCAGCCTGCAGCGAGCAGTGCAGCTCCGAGATCGACGCCTCCGGCACGGTGAGCGCGCACTGGGCGCTCCTGCCGACGGTGAGGTCGGTCGGGGCGCCCTCTGCCTCACCCCGCGGCAGGAAGAAGACGCACCCCGCCAGGGGGTGGTCCTGCGTCACGTCATGCTTCAGCTCCGCGCCGAAGCTGATAGCCATCGTCTGGCCCTGCGTCCTCGCGCGCAGGACCTCGGCGGAGAGGATCCCCATCGCCATCAGGAAGGTGCCGGGGTACTCCTCGAGGAAGCCGTTCCGATCCAGCCCGGCGACCATCTCCAGCAGGCGATCCACGGTGAGCAGCTGTACTCGCACCCCCAGACGATCGCCCCTCTCGCGGCCGGAGGCAAGAGCCACCTGCCGGGAAGGACGCTCGCCCCCAGCGTAGCGCCGCCGCCACGCGCGGTCCCCGCGCTCGCCTCCCGCGATGCCTGTGTTCTCGCGCCCTCGCCACGCGCTCGGCGGTGGCACCTCGGTTGCTCTCTCGGGGACCCGACCCACCCAAAGGAGCCCATGATGCAGAGGAGCACCCTGCTGCCGCTGGCCTGCTGTCTCGCGGCGGCCTGCCACGACCCCACGCCCTCCACCCCGACGCCAGGCGCCAGCGAGGCGGTCGCCCGCGCGACGCTGACCGCCGGCGGGCGCCTCGAGGCGGAGGCGATGACGCTCACCGGCCTGGTGAAGGAGACCGACGCGGCCTTCAGCGGCGGCTTTGCCTCGGGCGGCGCGTTCGTGCGCACCGCCAGCCTCGGGAGCAGCGGCAACGCGGCCGCGGTCTTCGACGGCCCGAGCGGCAGCTACGCGCTATTCGTCGGCTACTATGACGAGACCGACGGCGTCTCCAGCTTCAGCCTCAGCGTGGACGGCGCCCAGATCGCGGCCTGGAAGGCGGACGGCGCGCTCGGCGACACGCGGCCCTCGGCGAAGACGCTGGTGCGCAAGGCCCTCGGCACCCGCGCGCTGCAGACCGGCGCGCTGCTCAGGCTGACCGCGCGGAGCGCGAGCGGTGAGTGGGGGCGCCTCGACTACCTCGACCTGCTCCCGCTGGCGCCGCTCGACGGAGCCGCGCCGCCTCCGGCCACCGACGCGAGCCGCGCCGACGCGAGCCGCGTCGACGCGAAGCCCGCTCCGGCGCCCGCCCCCGACAGCGGCACGACCCCGCCCGCGCCACCTCCGCCGGTCACGCCCGCGCCGTCCTGCCCGGGTGGCGGCTCGAGCGGGGCGGCCCCGAACGGCACCACGGCGGGCGCGATCACGGTGCCGCACCCGACCCTGGCCAACCTCTCCGTCGAGTGGGCGGTGAGCGGGGACGCGAACACCAATGGCGTCGTCGAGGTCCGCTATCGCAAGGCCGGCGATCCGCTCTGGCGGAAGGGGATGCCGCTGCGCCGCGTGCCGGCCGGCTCCGCCGAGGGCTTCTCCTGGGGCAACCGCCACTCCGGGAGCCTCTTCGACCTGGAGCCGGGGACCAGCTACGAGGTCGAGCTCTACCTCCACGACCCCGACGGCGGCTGCCAGGTGAAGACCGTCACCGCCCAGACCCGGCCGCTGCCCGTGCCCATGCCGGGGGCGCCCGTCAAGCCGGCGACCCCGTCGAGCTTCGCCTCGCTCGCCGCCGCGGCGGCGCCCGGCGACATCCTCGAGCTCGCCGCCGGCAGCTACAGCGGCTTCACCTTCGGCCGCGACGGGCAGGCGGGCAAGCCGATCGTGATCCGTGGCACCGCCGGCGCGGTGGTGAACGGCAGCGTGATCCTCACCGGGCGCAAGCACGTGCACCTCACCGGGCTCACCATCAACGGCCTCGTGCGGATCGACGGCACCCAGCTGGTGGCGGTGATGCGCTGCACGGTGAAGACCTCCAGCGACGGCATCAACGCCTACAAGCGCGCGGAGGACTCCTACCTCGCTGACAACGTGGTGACCGGCGCCACCGCCTGGGCCGCCTCCTCGCTCGGCGTCGACGGCAACAACCTCGGCGAGGGCATCCGCGTCACCGGCCCCGGCCACGTGATCGCCTACAACCGCGTGACGGGCTTCCGCGACAACCTCTCCTTCTTCGAGGACGGCGAGGCGGTCGAGCAGTACTCGATCGACGTCATCGGCAACGACGTGCAGGCCGCCGCCGACGACGGGATCGAGGCCGACTTCTGCTTCCACAACTGCCGCGTCCTGCGCAACCGCTTCACCAACGTCTTCGTCGCCATGAGCTCGCAGCCCGGCCTCGGCGGGCCCACCTACTTCATCCGCAACGTGGTCTACAGCGGGGTCTACGTGGCGGCCTTCAAGCTGCATCGCGGCAGCGTCGGCGACGTGGCGCTCCACAACACGATCGTCAAGAACGGCGACGCCCTCGCCATCGAGAGCGGCGACGCCCACCACCGGCAGTACTTCCGCAACAACCTCTTCCTCGGCGGCCCGGGCGGCACCTACAACAGCTGGTCGAGCGGCAGCGGCAAGGTGGTGAACCTGCCCTACGCAGCGACCGACGCGAGCTTCGACTACGACGGCTTCGGCTCCACCACCGGCGCCTTCTCCGGCAAGCTGGGCAGCGCCTCCTTCGCCAGCCTCGCCGAGCTGCGGTCGAAGACCACCGAGCAGCACGCGGTGCAGCTCGCGCTCAACGTCTTCGCGAGCGCGGTCACCTACCCGGCGAGCCCGTTCCCGGCGCTGCCAGTGGCCGACCTGCGGCTGAAGGCGGGCTCGGCGGCGGTCGACGTGGGGCTGGTGATCCCGAACGTCAATGACGGCTACGCCGGCGCGGCCCCCGACCTCGGCGCCTACGAGCTCGGCGCGCCGCTCCCCGTCTACGGGCCGCGGTAAGCTCGCTCCTGCCGGGCTGCCGCCGCCCGGCAGCGCGCGCTCGCGCGCTCTTCTACCCCGACTCCCCGTCGTCTAGGATCGTCGCCGCGAGCGTCAGCTCTCGCTCCGGAGGTCCGCCCATCGCCAGCCGCCAGGACCGGCCTGCCTCGCCGCCCGCGTCACCCTCGCCGCTCGCGGGCGCGGCTCGCCGCGCGGTGGCGCTCGCCGTGGTGCGCGGCCCCTCGCGCGGCGCCTCGCTGCGCTCCACGCTGGAGGCGCTCTCGATCGGGAGCGCGGAGACGAACGACCTGGTGCTGCAGGACCCCACCGTCTCGCGCGAGCACCTCCGCCTCGAACAGACGGGGCGCGGACTGCTCGTCACCGACCTCGGCAGCACGAACGGCACCTGGCACCGGGGCCTCGAGCTCCGTCAGGCGCTCGTGCACGCGCGCACCGATCTCCGGCTGGGCGACTCGACGCTGCGGCTGACCCCGCTCGGCGACGCGGCCGCCGCCCCGGACGTGGTGCGCTTCGGCCGGGCGCTCGGGCGCAGCGCGGCGATGCGCCACCTCTTCGCGCAGCTCTCGCAGGTCGCCGGCTCGGACGCGACCGTGCTCCTCGAGGGCGAGACCGGCACCGGCAAGGAGCTCCTCGCCGAGGCGCTCCACCAGCACGGCCCGCGCGCACCGGGCCCCTTCGTCGTCGTCGACTGCGGCGCCATCCCGG
The DNA here is from genome assembly GCA_022710245.1 of Myxococcota bacterium. The sequence continues at coordinate 21,969 of JAKLHH010000005.1, read as the reverse complement.
CGGGGCTCTCCGAGAGCGAGCTCTTCGGACACCTGCGCGGTGCCTTCACCGGCGCGGTGGCCGACCGCCGCGGCGCCTTCGAGGAGGCCGACGGCGGCACGCTCTTTCTCGACGAGGTCGCCGAGCTGGAGCTGCCGGTGCAGCTCCGGCTCCTGCGGGCGCTCGAGCGCCGGCAGGTCAAGCGGGTCGGCGAGGAGCGCTACCGCACCGTCGATGTCCGGGTGGTGGCGGCGACCAACCGGGAGCTCGAGCTGCTGGTGCAGGGCGGCGGCTTCCGCGCCGACCTCTTCTATCGCCTGGCCGTCGTCCACCTGCGGGTGCCGCCGCTCCGCCAGCGGCCGGCGGACGTGCGCCTCCTCGTCGAGGAGCTGCTCCCGGCCATCGCGGCGCGGCACGGCGTCGCGCCGCCGGCGCTGGACGAGGAGAGCCTGCGTCTGCTCTGCGCGCACGCCTGGCCCGGCAACGCGCGCGAGCTGCGGAACTACCTCGAGCGGCTGGTCGCGCTCTCCCTCGATCCGGCGAGCGCGCTGCCCGAGGCGCGGCCGGGCCTGACGCCGCCTCCCGCCGTCGAGCTCGCGGACCTCGCGGCGCTCCCCTTCCGCGAGGCCAAGCTGCGCTGGACCGCGGCCTTCGACACCGCCTACGTGCAGCACGTCCTGGCGCGGAATCGGGGCAACGTCGCCGAGGCCGCCCGGGAGAGCGGGATCGACCGCGTCCACCTCTTCCGGCTGATCAAGAAGTACGGCCTGCGCGGCTGACCGAGCCGCTGGCGGCGAGGAAGGATTTGACCCCAGGCCGCGGGACGCGCTATCGAGCAGCGGTGAGCCTCCCCGAGATCTTCCTCCTGCTCCTCGGCCTGGCCGTCGTCGGCGGCTGCGTGGCGCTCGGCCTCTGGCTCGGAGGGCGGACGCGTCGGGCCTACAACCAGGGGGCGGTCGCTCACAACGCGGCGCTGCAGGAGGTCTCCGCGCGGAGCGGTCTCCGCTTGCTCCCGGCCGCGCCCTACGAGCACCCGATGCTGGGACGGCAGGAGGGGTGGGCGCGCCTGGAGGGCGTCCTCGAGGGGCTGCTCGTCGAGCTCAGCGCGCCCTCCGACGAGGATCGCATGACGACCTGGCTCACGGTGCGCCCGCCGGCGGGTCAGCTGCGCGCGCCCGAGCAGGGCCGCCGCCTCAGGCTCGGCTCCAGCCGCGCCCGCGCGGCGCTCGCCGGCGTGCTCGGCGAGGGGCGCGCGATCGACCTCGAGCGGCTGGCCGGACGCTTCGAGCGGCTCACCCTCGACCCGGCCCGCGCGATCTTCGTGCTGCGCCCGCCCCCGCGGAGCTGGCACCTGCCTCGCGAGGTCGCGACGGAGTCCCGCCCCGAGGCGCTCCTCGACGCGCTGGCGCAGGCCGCGGCCCTGGTCCACGCGCTGCACGCGCCCGCCACGGTGTGACTCAGCGGAGCGGGCTGCTCCAGCGGTCGACGAGCAGGAGCAGCAGCATGACCAGGTTGTAGGCCGCCAGCGCGACGAGCCAGGCCAGCGCGCGCGGACCGCCCGCGCCGCCGCCGCGCCAGGCGAGCACGCTGACCGTGGTCAGCATCGCGCCGACGAGCAGGGAGATGATGATCAGCGCCGTCGAGGCCGCGCGCCGGCGCCGGAGCAGCTGCACCGCCGCGATGACGATGGCGCCGCCGAGGAGCGGACTGAGCAGGAGGCCCGGGCTCCACGCCCCCTGGTGCCAGAGGGAGAGCCCGCCGCGCAGGCCGAGGAAGAGCAGCGCGCCACCGAAGAGCGCGCTGCTCAGCCCGAGCAGCACGCCGAGCCAGCTCCGCTTGCGCTTCGCGATCCCCAGCGTCACCGGGAGAAAGATACGATCGGAGGCGGCGCCGTCGAGGGTCTACTCGAAGAAGCGGCCGAGGGAGGTGTTGAAGTCGCTGGTGCCGCCGTAGACGACCACGGCGAAGACCGGCGGGCTCGCCGAGCGCATCAGGCCGCTGATCCAGCCTGGCGCGATCCCGGTCCAGCTCTGGCCGTGGAGCTGCGGCATCGTCTCGCCGGCCTCGCCGACCTTCGCGCACTCCCAGTAGTTGGTGCAGTGGCTGGTGCCGCTCGGGCCGCCGCCGCCCCCGCCCACGTTGAAGCTGCCGATGGTGCCCCAGCGATTGGTCGGGCTGGTCGGGTTGCGCCGGTTGTCCTCGAGGAACTGCTGGGTGCGCTGCGCGACGCTCGGCTCCAGCGCGCTGAGCACGCCGATCCCCTCGCTGGGGGGGTACCACGAGCTGCTGCTCAGCGACCAGATGCGGCTCCAGTTGGTCTTGTCGAGGCGGGTGTAGAGGTGGTGGTACGTGTGGCCGTTACGCGGCGCCTTCCAGAACTCGATCACGTTCGGGCCGCACGCCTGCAGGTACTGCTTCGCGCCGCTCGGCGGCACCACCACGTAGAGGAGGTTCCCCTTCATCTCGTGCTTCCAGCCCTGGCTCTCCGCCGTCTGCAGCAGGCGCGCCTGGCAGGCCTGGGGCTGCGCCGCGGCTCGCGCCGCTCCCAGCTCTTCGGGGGTGCGCGGTCGGGGGGGCCGCCCGAGCGCGCGGCCGATGGCGTCGCGCAGGCGCTGGCCGAGCGGCTGGGCCTGGGCCGGGCTGCCGCCGGCGAGAGCACAGAGCACGAGCAGGATGGCGACCAGACGAGGACGACGAGCCTCAGGATGGATCGGGGGCATGCGGGTTGGTGGTGCAAGGGGTGCGCCTGCCACGAAGCCCCGCAGTTCAAGATGGTTATGTCAGCGAACAGCAACCGATTCCTGCAGGGCACGTGGCGCCGGCAGCCGGTCTCTACGGAGTGAGCTTGATGAGAAAGAGATCCCGCCCGACGCTGCCCTCCGCGCCGCCGCCGAAGTTGATCGAGCCCTGGTAGTGCCCCGTCACCAGCACGCCGCCTCCGCCGGTGGCCACGCCGCGCCCCGTGCTCGGGTCCGCGGCCGCGCTGTAGGCCGCCGACCAGCGGTGAGCGCCGCAGACGTCGAAGCTGGCCACGAAGGGGTCCTTCATCCCCGAGGCCGACAGCGTCGCTCCGCCGAGGCTGACCGCCCCCGTCACGCCCCCCGTCAGGTAGACGGTGCCCGTCGAGGTGACCGCGATCGCCTCGCCCACGTCCTCGCCGGCGCCGCCGAACCCCTTCGCCCAGCGCAGGGTGCCGCCCGCGGAGGAGAAGCTCGCCACGAAGAGGTCGGCGTCGCCCTGGCTGGTCAGCTGGGTACCGCCGACCGACAGGGTGCCCGAGAAGCTCCCGGTCACATAGAGCCGCCCGCCCCCGTCGACCGCCACGCCGGTCGCCCGCTCGTCCTCCGATCCGCCAAAGGCCTGCGACCACGAATGGGCTCCGCTCGCGGTGAGGTAGCTCGCCAGCACGATGTCCTGCTTGCCGGCGCCGGGGAAGGTCTGGCCGCCAAAGCCCGCGCTGCCGCCGAACGAGCCCGTCAGGTACAGGTTCCCCTGGCCATCCACGGCGAGGCCACGTCCGTCGTCGAAGCCCGCGCCGCCGAACCCCTTCGCCCAGCGGTGCACGCCGGCGGCCGTGAAGCTGGCCACGAACAGATCGCTCGACCCCGCGCAAGTGAGGGGGCCGCCCTCGAAGTCGGCCGACGGTCCGCCGAAGGATCCGGTCAGGTAGAGGTCGCCGTTCGCATCCACGGCGACGGCGCCGCCGAGGTCGTTGCCCGCCCCGCCGAGCAGCTTGACCCAGCGCAATGATCCGGTCGCGTCAAAGCTCGCGAGGAAGACGTCCTGGCCTCCCTTGGAGTAGTAGGTGCTGCCGCCGATGACCATCGGCCCGGTGACGGTCCCGACCACCGTGACATTGCCCGCGCTATCGACGGCGCCCCCCTCGCCGGTGCCGGCCGCCTGGCCGGTGTAGCGGTGAGACCAGCGATGGACACCCGCCGAGGTGTAGCTCGCGATGATCAGGTCCCCCATCCCCTCGGTGCCCTCGACGTTGGGGCCGCCCAGCCAGAGGCTCTTCGAGGCCGAGGTGCCGACGAAGGTCACGTCGCCGCTGGCGGACACCGCCACGGCGTGTCCCTCATCCCAGTAGTTCATCGCGCCGCTCGTCGTGTTCAGCTTGCCGAAACGCAGGCTCCAGAGATGGGCGCCGCCGCTCACGGCCCCCGCCGGGCAGAGGTCTCCGCTGCTGTCCACGCCGCGGTCCGCCACGTCGACGCGCAGCTCGGGGCGAGCCTGATCGGCGAGATCGCGAGCCTTGTCGCGAGCCACGTCTCTGGCCTGATCGGCCGGCGTGTCCCGCAGCCGATCGCCGACGACGGGCGCCTCGAGCGCCCCCCCGGAGTCGCGGCTCACGTCGCCACCAGAGAAGGGGAGGAACCAGTGACAGCCCGCGACCGCGAGCGTCAGGAAGAGCCCCGCTCTGGCACCCAGCGCATGCACCCCCTAGAGGGTAACACGACCGCCGTCGGTCAGTCCCACTCGTCCCAGGGCGCGGCCTTGGCCAGGAGCGCGAGGGCGGCGTGGTCGCGCCAGGCGCTGGCGAGGAGGTGGCCGAGGGACTCGAGCGCGGCGCGCTCCTCGCCGTAGGCGCAGAACATGCTCGCCTCGGGGTCGAGGTTGCAGCGCGACGCAAGCTCGGGGTGCTCGGCCAGGATCGCGGCCGCCACGGCCGCCCAGGCATAGCCCCCCGCGTCGTGGCCCGCCTCCTCGAAGACAGGCGCGGCCTCGTCGAACTCGGTGAGCAGCAACGAGTGGTGACCGGGGCTCGTCTCCACCAGCTGGAACGGCGCCAGCGCGGGGGTCCCCGCAGGTGCGGGCGCCGCTCCCGCAGGCGCTGACTCCACCGGCGCGGCCGCCCCGGGAGCCTGCTCGGGGGGTGCCTTGCGCTTCCTGATCGCGGGCCTGATCGCCAGCTCGTCCGGACTCAGCTGCGCCGGCGCCATCACGGCCGCCTTCTTCTTCGCCGGTGCGGGCGGGGCGAGCTTCTTCGCCGGGGCCTTCTTCACCGCTGCCGCCGGGGCGGCCTTCACGGGCGCCTTCTTCGCCGGGGCCTTCTTCACGGGCGCCTTCTTCACGGGCGCCTTCTTCACGGGCGCCTTCTTCACGGGCGCCTTCTTCACGGGCGCCTTCTTCGCGGGCGCCTTCTTCGTGGGCGCCTTCTTCTTCGCGGGCGCCTTCTTCTTCGCGGGCGCCTTCTTCTTCGCCGGTGCCTTCTTGCTCACGGCCTTCTTGGTGGCCATTGTCGATTCCCTCCGCTCGACGTGCATCCTAGCACCGGCGCGGAGGCAGGCAACGCGAACCGATCAGCCAACGGTTCGACGAGCTGCACAGCAAGAAGAGAAGAAGGAAGGCGCGAGCGACGCGCTCAGGGCTTGGGATCGATCGCGGCGTCCATCGCCGGCGCCTCGCCGCTGAGCGGCCAGCCCTGATCGGGGAGGTCGATGCGAGCGTCGGGACCCGCCACGTCACCCTCGATCTGGTTCGCGTCGGGGCCAGGCGGGGTGCGATCGAGCCGGGCGTCCGGCGCCGGCGCGCCGCCCTGGTTCACCGGCCCGTCCGGTCCGACCGGTCCCCCGTCTGCCTTCCGCGGCGGCACCGTGCCCTGATCCGGGGCGACGCCGACGCTGCGCGACCCGCAGCCGGCGGCCAGGGCGCCGGCCCCGAGGAGCGCGCCGAGCGCGGCCAGCCTCCCGAGGAACTCGCGTCGACCGTGATCGAACTGCTCCAGGGTGGGGTAGCTCGGCGTGAGCGGCTCGTCAGCAGAGGGGCTTCGAAAGGTGCGCTTGGTCATGGTCGTGCTCGCGGCAGTCCGCGGCCCTGGGGTGCAGCCCGCATGCCACCCGTCGCGATCAGCGATCCCCGGCGCTTGCGCGACGACGGCGACAGATTTCTGAGCTCCCACCCCGGAGCGCCTCAGGCCTCTGCGACCGCGTCGCTGTCGTGGCCTCCAGCTGTCGATCTCGTCCTCGCGGTGACGGTGCGGTACTCTGGACGCTCAGCGGAGACGGAGGAGCGCGTGACCGGGGACTTCCGCACACCCGACACCGGGGAGCCACCGGGACCCAGCGCGGCGCGGCGCGCCGAGCCGAGGGCCGGGCCAACCGGGAGCTGGCGAAGGCCGACGCCGCAGCCGAGCGTCGGCGCCAGGACAGCGTCAGGCGGGTCGGTCGCGCGAGCTCGCGGGTCGGGCAGATCGTGAGCGGCATCGCCTGCGTCGCCATCGTCAGCGCGGCGAGCTACGCGATCTGCGAGCACGGCTCGCCCGCGCTCCACCGCCACTTCCACCGCTTCGAGGAGCTCTACTTCGCGGCCTCGCTCCTCCCCGCCGCGCTCCTCTTCGGGCTGCTCCAGCTCGGGCTCCGCGGCTACCTGCGCCGCGCGCTCGAGCAGGAGCGCCGCTGGCTGCGCGACCTGCCGTTCCCGGTGGTCGGCCTCGAGGAGCTCCTGGCCGAGGCGTACGCGCCGGACTTCACGCTGCAGGTCGTCCTCGAGCGAGCGCCGGCAGACCCCGGCCTGGTCCTCGACGCCGCGCGGGGTCTCGCGCGTCGCCGGGACCCCGCTCCGACGCTGAGCGGCACCGTGCTCGGCCTGGGGCAGACGATCCGCACCCGGGACCTCTACGGCGGCCACAATGACTCACCGACCGCGAACCGGAGCCACCGGCGGCTGAGCAAGGCGATCGAGGCGCTGCTGCTCCCGCTCCACGCACAGACGCCGATCCGCAGCGTCACCATCCAGCTCAGGTGAGCGCGGGGCTGGTGATCCGGCCGCGCACCCGCTCCGCGGCGCTGCCGCGCGCGCTCCGTGCAGCGCTGCCCCGCGCGCTCCGTGCAGCGCTGCTCGCCGTCTCGCTCCTCGGCTGCAACGTCGTCGAGTGCCAGCGCGGGAGCCACGAGCGGACGCTGCGCAAGGCTGGCCTGCAGCCGCGCGACCTGGCGCTGGGTGCGGCGCGCGTGCACCTCTGGGAGGGCGGCGGCGCCGGCCGCGCGCTGGTGCTCGTCCACGGCTTCGGGGGCGACGGGGTCTGGACCTGGCACCCGCAGGTCCAGGCGCTCGCGGGGCGGCGGCTCGTCATCCCCGATCTCCTCTGGTTCGGCGGGAGCCGCTCGAGCACCGAGAGCTGCTCCCTCGCCGATCAGGCCCGCGCGCTCCTCGCGCTGCACGACCACCTGAAGCTCGGGGCCGCGGACTGGGTGGGGATCTCCTACGGAGGGCTGGTGGTCCAGGAGCTCGCGCGGGAGCGGCCGCAGGCGGTGCGACGGCTGGTGCTGATGGACAGCCCCGGGCGCAGCTACGACCGCGCAGACTACCAGGCGCTCTGCGCGCGCTTCGGGGTGACGGAGATCGGCCGCGTCCTCGTCCCCGAGGACGTCGCCGGCGTCCGGCGGCTCCTCACGCTCGCCTATCACGACCCGCCCTGGATGCCCGACTTCGCGGCCCGCCAGGCGCTGCGCGAGCTCTACGGTCCGCGGCGGCGCGAGCAGCTGCGGCTCGTCGACGGCCTCCTCGGCGAGCTCGGCGCGCGGGCCGCCCGGCCGGGGGCTCCGCTCGCGGCCCCCACGCTGATCCTCTGGGGCCGTGACGATCCGGTCTTCCCCCTCGCGCTCGGGGAGCGGCTCGCCCGCGAGCTGGGCAGCGCCGCCCGGCTGCAGGTCATCGACCGGACGCGCCACGCGCCGAACCTCGAGCGTCCAGCCGAGGTCAACCGCGCGCTGCTCGAGTTCCTCGGCGACGGCGACTGACCCCGACGCACGAGGCTCGCGGCCAGGGCCCCTCGCGCCGATGACCACCCGGGCTCGCGCCTCTGCGCCGGTGAACACTCGCGTGGCCACACGGGGGGCGGCTCCCCCAGCGCGGGCCGAGCTGCCGCCCGAAGGGCCTCGAAGATCCAGCGGCAGCGAGGGCGCGCTCCTTGCACCGGGGCTCGGCGGCCACGGAGGTGCGATGTTGAAGCGGAATGCAACGGTGCTCCTGAGCGCTCTGCTCCTCGGGCTCCTCGCCGGCTGCGAGCCGGGCGTCCTCGAGGAGAGCGGCGAGGAGCAGGACCTCGGCGGGCAGCGCGAGGCCTCCTCCTGGGGGAAGAAGCCGCCGGTCGCCGACGAGGATCTGCAGCCGCTCTCGCCGCCGGCGACGATCTTCCCCGGGGGCCAGGCTGGCGTCTCACCGCAGCAGGGGGGCCAGACCTGCGGTGCGGTCGCGGTGGTCAACGCGATGCGCTTCGCGACCGGCGACCCGAGCAAGCTCGACGAGGCCACGGTGGCCGGGTGGGACGTCTGGACCTGGCTGCCGGGCGGCATCCAGCGCTGGGGGTCGAGCACGGAGGCGGTGGGCAGGGCGCTCCAGCACGCGGCCGACGAGCAGGGCGGGCTCGAGGTGGAGCGGGTGAGCCTCTCCGGCGTCGACCACCCCGACCGCTGGGACCGGATCAAGCGCGAGGTCCAGGCCGGCCACCCGGTCGCCGTGGTCCTGCGCTGGGGGCCGAAGAACGCGCACTGGCTCGTGCTCCACCAGGTCCACGCGGAGAACGGTCGCGAGTTCGTGGCGCACGCGCAGGCGGGGAGCCTCGGCTGGATCGAGCGCGACCACCTGCTGCAGGAGCTCCACTACAACTTACGAGGGCCAGTGGTGGGGCGACGGCGATCACGTGGTCGTGGTGCGCCGCGCGCCGTAGCCCAGCCCCGTCGTCGAGGCGCGGGGCGACTCGCCCTCGCCCGTCAGGGCGGCGTACAATGCGGCTCCTCACCGGGGCGCGGCCCCGCTCAGGAGCGCGCATGACTTCGCCATCCACTCGGGCTGCGGCCAGCCACCGTCGGAGACGCCCACGGACGCCCGCTGGCGTCCTGCTCTGCGGGATCGTCCTCGCCGGCAGCGCCGGCCTCGCCGACGCCGAGCCCGAATTTGCCCTGCTCGCCTCCTACGGAGGCTCCGCGATCAAGGGCAAATTCCTCCGCCTCTCCCTGCGCGAGGCCATCGCGCGGGCGCTGGAGCGGAGCCCGACGCTCGCGCTCAAGCGCACGCAGGAGCTCGAGACGCAGATCGCCGTCGACACGAACCTCGGCGCCTTCGTCCCCACGCTCACCGCCTCGACCAGCTTCAGCCGCGAGCGGGCCGCCTCGTACTACGCGTTCAACGAGAGCGAGAGCTTCTACGACCAGACCACGTTCGGCTACCAGCTCGCGCTGGGCGGGGTCCTGCCGATCGGCTCCGGCCTCAGCTACAGCCTCGGCCTGCAATCGGACATCTCCTGGTCGACCCTCGGCGCCGCCTGGCTCGACCCGCGGCACGCGAACCGCCTGCAGCTCCAGCTCAAGCAGCCGCTGCTGAGAGGCGTGGGCCGGCACACGCTGAGGAGCGAGCTCCAGGCGAGCCGCCTCGATCAGCGCGCCAGCCTGGCCGAGACCCGCGCGGTCGTGGCCGAGCAGCTGCTGCAGGTCTCCCGCGCCTACTGGCAGCTCGCCACGCGCCAGGAGGAGGTGGCCGTGGCCGAGCGCGCCCAGCGCCTCACCGAAGGGCAGCTCGAGCTGGGCCAGCGGCGGCTGCGCGCAGGCACCCTCTCGCAGCTCGAGCTCCTCGAGATCGAGGCGCGCCTGGCCTCACGCCGGCAGCTGCGGAGCGTCGCCGAGCTGGCGCGGACCGCGGCCGAGAAGGAGCTCCTGCTGCTCATCGACAGCGGCGAGCTCGCCTCGCTCGGCCGCGCCCTCTGGGCCACGGACCGGCCCGCGGGCCCCGACGGGGAGGGCGCGCCGACGACCGCGAGGCCCGCGCTCGACGCGCTCGTCTCGACGGCGCTCCGGGAGCGCCCGGAGCTCGCGGCGGTCGGCGAGAGGGCGCGCGCCGCCGGCCTCCGCCTCGAGACGGCCAGGAACGCGGCCCTGCCCCGGCTCGATCTCGAGGGGACCATCGGGCTCGCCTCGCTCGCCGGCGAGAGCACCTGCACCCCCGTCCCGAACCAGGTCTTCTGCCCGGCCGACGCGCTGCGCGGCGGCCAGGACCTCGCCTGGCGGCAGCTCGTCAGCGGCAAGATGCCGTTCGGCCAGATCGGGCTGAAGCTCGAGCTCCCCCTGAGCAGCGCGGTCCGCACCAGCGAGGCCCGCGCGCGCGAGCTCGCGCTGCGCCGGCTGCAGCTCGAGGCGGCCGCGCTGCGCGCGCGGATCATCATCGAGGTGCGCGACGCGAGCCTGCGCCGGCAGGAGAGCGGGCGGCGGCTGGCGGCGGCCGACCGCAGCGCGGCCAAGGGCCGCAGCTACCTCGCCGAGGCGCAGAAGAAGTTCAGCGCCGGCCTCGGCACCGCCGACGAGCTCCTGCGCGCGCAGGAGGCGCTGATCACGGCCGAGCGGGAGCAGGTGCAGGCGCGCGCGGAGCGGGCGATCCAGCAGGCCGAGCTGCAGGCGGCGCTGGGGAGCCTGCCGGCGTCGCTCGGGGTGCAGGTGCGCTAGCCCCCGCGCTCGCCACCTCGAGCAGGTGGACGCGGCCCACCAGCCCGGCCTTCAGGCGCTCGTCATCGCCGCCCGCGACCTCGGCCTCGACGAAGACCAGCTGGGAGGCCGGATCGACCTCCCGCGCCGTGTGGGTGACCTTGCCGGCGAGGGTCAGGCCGAGCGCCGGGATGACGAAGCGGAGCGCGCGGCCGACGACGGTGCGCGCCGACTGCTCCGGCGGCACGGCGAAGCGGATGCGCTGCCCGCCGGTGCTGAGCAGCCGCACGATGGGCTGGCCCGGCTTGACGATGGAGCCCTCGTCGACGTAGCGCAGCGTGGTCGAGCCCGCGAACGGCGCGCGGACCACGGACTTGCCGAGCTGCGCGCTGAGCTCCTCGACCCTCGCCTGCTCCTCGGCGACGCGCGCGCTCGAGATCCGGGTCTCCGCCCGGCTCGAGCTCAGCTTGAAGCGCGCCGTCTCCAGCTCCTCCTTGGAGACCGAGCCGGGCACCTACTGGCGCCGCCCGAGCCGCTGCAGCGCCTCCTCCTGCTCGAGCCGCGCCTTCGCCTCCTGGGCCTGCGCGGCCTGCAGCGTCGCGCGAGCCATGGCCAGCTTCTGGCGCACCAGGCGGTCGTCGATCAGCGCGATGCGACCGCCCCGCTCCACGGTCTCGCCGAGGCGGATCAGCACCTGGCGCACCTGCCCCTCGAGCTCGGCGGCGACGTCGACGGCGTGACCGGAGACCAGCACGCCGATGAAGCCGTCGTCGGCCGCGGGCGCGCGGCGGGCCGCGCTGGGCCGCGCCGCGGGCCCGGTGGGACGGCCCGCGCCGCGCTCGTCGCTCCTCGAGCAGGCGGCGAGCAGCAGGACCCAGCCGAGGACAGCGCGAAGCGGGCGGCCGTGCAGCGAGGGGCTCACCCCACGGTTGTAGCGTCGAGAGGCCTGGCTTGGCAATCGAGACCCTTCCCGGCTACGATGCGGCGGGAGCGAACGGGCGCGCTGCCTCGGCGCTGCTCGTCGGAGCGGATGATGGATCAGGACGGACCGCCACAGGGGGCTCCGAGCGAACCCCGGCTCCGGGTGCGCTGCGCCGTGCAGCTCCGCGCGGGCGAGCAGCAGGCCACCGCGCGCGCGCGCGACGTGGGCCTCGACGGGATGCAGCTGCTCCTCGAGCCCGGTGCGCGCGAGTGGCTCTCACCCGGAGCGGTGGTGGGGCTCGAGGGCGCGCTCCCCTTCGGGGCGGGGCCGCTGCGCGCTCGGGCCCGGGTCGCCTGGATCGACGGCGCCGAGGACCACCGCGGGGCCGTGTCGCTCGCGGTGGGCCTGCAGTTCCAGGAGGTGGCGGCGGCGGCCGGGACCGCGCTCCGCGACCTCCTGACCCGGCGCCGCACGACGGTGCTGCTGCTCGGGCTGGCGCGAGAGGTGGTGGCAGGAGGGCTCGAGGAGCTCGAGGTGCTCACGGCGCGCAGCGTGCCCGAGGCGCTCGAGGCCCTCGAACAGCACGAGGTCGGAGTCCTCGCCGTCGGGTCCGGGGTAGCCCCCGAGGAGGCGCGCGCGCTCCTCAGCCAGGTGGTCACGTCGCTGCCTCGCATCGACACCGTCAACGTGGTGCTCTCGGGGGGCAGCGACCTCGCGCTCTTCCAGGAGCTCGTCGACCACGATCGCCTCTTCTACCTCGCTCGCCGGCCGGTCTCGGAGGCGGAGGTCCGCGCCATCGTGCTCGCCGCCGTGCGCCGCTACTGGGCGCTCGCCGACGGACGCCACCGCCTCCTCGAGGCGCGCCACGCGGGCCTCGACGCGGCGACCTCGACGCGGCTGCAGGCGGTGCTCGAGGTCGCCGGCCAGCTCGCCTCGCGAGACGACCTCGCCACGGCGGCGAGCCTCGTCGCGCGCGGCGCGGCCAAGCTCGTCAGCGCGGCCCGCACCTTCTGCCTGCTCCACGACGCCGCCAGCGATACGCTCTGGTCGCGCGAGGGCCCGCTCGAGGAGGAGCGACGCGAGAGCGCGGTGGTGGGCCTCTCCAGCTTCGTGGTGCGCACCGGCGAGGCGCTCCGCGTCGACCGCGTCGACGCGGACCCGCGCTTCGACCGCGCCGCCGACGACCCGGAGGCCCGCGGCGACGAGCGCCTCCTCGCGGTGCCGGTCGCGGCGCACGGCGGCCAGGTCCTCGCCGTGCTCACCGCCGTGCGCGAGGGTGGAGCGCCGCCCTTCGCCGAGAGCGACCTCGCCGCGCTGAGGCTGCTCGCCGAGCACTGCGGGCCGCCGCTCGAGCACCTGGCGCTGAAGGCCGAGCTCCGCGAGCGCGAGGCCGCGGCCGCGCAGGCGTTCCGCGGGCAGACCCCCGACCTCTTCCGCGAGGAGGCCCTCGATCACTGGCGCCGCGACCGCCGCCGCCACGGCAGCGTGCTGCACCTCTCGCCGGGCTGGACGCGGGCGACCTACTGGCTGCTCCTCGCCATGGTCGCCGCGGGGCTCATCTTCATCTCCGTCGGACGCGTCCACGAGTACGCCGAGGGCCCCGCCGTGGTGCGCGTGCGAGGGCGGACCAGCCTGACGGCCGTCGTCGCCGGCACGGTCAAGGAGCTCTCGGTGCAGCCCGGCCAGCGCGTGCGGGCCGGCGAGGAGCTCCTGCGCTTCCACGACGCCGGCGAGGTCGCCGAGCTGCGGCGGCTGCACCGTGACTTCGAGCTCAAGCTGGTCGCGCGCCTGCGCGATCCGAGCGACCCGGCCACCGGCCAGGCGCTCGGCTCGCTCCTCGCGGAGCGGAAGGTCGCCGAGGCGCGGCTCGCGGAGCGCACGGTCCTCGCCCCGCACGCGGGCGTCGTCGGCGACCTCCGCGTCCGCCAGGGCCAGCACGTCAACCCGGGCGACAGCCTCCTCTCGCTCACCGGGGACCAGGCCGACCACGTGGTGGTGGTCATGCTCCCCGGGCAGTACCGGCCCCAGCTCCGCGCGGGGATGCTCCTCCGCCTCGAGCTGGCGGGCTACGATCGCACCTTCCGCGAGCTGGAGGTGGGCTCCATCGGCGACGAGGTGATCGGGCCGAAGGAGGCCCAGCGCTTCCTCGGGCCCGACCTCGCCGACGCGGTGACCCCCGCCGGGCCGGTGGTGCTGCTGCAAGCGCCGCTGCGGGCGCGGACCTTCAGCGCGCAGGGGCGGACCTACAGCTACCACGACGGGATGCTGGGCGTCGCGCGGGTGCGCGTGCGCTCCGAGCCGATCCTCTTCAAGCTGGTGCCGGGGCTGAAGGAGCTCTCGAGGGCCGCCGATGACTCCTGATCCCGCGAAGCACTCCCCCGCCGGCGAGACGCCGCCCGCCGGGCAGGCCTCCGCGCTCGGCGACTTCCCGGCCGTGCGCCGCCTCGAGTGGCGGCAGCGCCGCCGGCGCGTCCCCTACATCCAGCAGACGACCGCGGTCGACTGCGGCGCGGCCTGCCTGGCGATGACGCTCGGCTACCACGGCAAGCACGTGGCGCTCGACGAGGTCCGCCAGCGCGTGGCCACGGACCGCAACGGCACCAGCCTGCTCGCCATCATCGACGCCGCCGAGAGCTACGGGCTGCAGGGCCGCGGCGTGCAGGTGGAGCTCGAGGGGCTCAAGTACCTCCCCACCGGCTCCATCCTCTTCTGGGAGTTCACCCACTACGTGGTGCTCGAGCGGCTGCACCGCGACGCGGTGGACATCGTCGACTCGGCGGCGGGGCGCCGCCGCATCCCGATGCGCCAGTTCCGCCAGCTCTTCACCGGCGTCGCGGTCACCTTCGAGCCCACCGACGCCTTCGAGCCCGCGGCGCGGCAGGGCCGCCCCTTCGCGCGCTACCTGCGGCAGATCCTCGGCCGCTCGGGGCTCCTCCAGCGCATCGTCGTCGCCTCGGTGCTGATCCAGCTCTTCTCGCTCGCGCTCCCCATCCTGACCGGCGCCGTGGTCGACCACGTGCTCCCGCGCGGCGACCACCGCCTGCTGCAGGCGCTCGCCGTCGGCCTCGGCATGCTGGTCCTCTTCCAGTTCGTCTCCTCGCTGCTCCGCGCCCAGCTCCTGCTCCACTTCTCGACGGAGCTCGACCTGCAGCTGACGCTCGGGTTCGTACGCCACCTGGTGGAGCTCCCCTACGCCTTCTTCCAGCTGCGGCCGGCCGGCGATCTGATGATGCGGATGAACAGCAACACCACGGTCCGCGAGATCCTCACCTCGGCCACGCTCTCGGGGCTCCTCGACGGCGTGCTCGTCTGCCTCTACCTGATCCTCCTCGTCGCGGCGAACCGCACCATGGCGCTCCTCATCCTGGTCCTCGCCGTGGTGCAGGTCACGCTCTTCCTCCTCACCCGCCGCAAGCAGCGCGAGCTGATGTCGCAGGGGCTGGAGACGCAGGCGCGCTCCTCCTCCTACCAGGTGGAGATGATCACCGGGATGGAGACGCTGAAGTCGATCGGCGCGGAGCGACGGGCCGTCGAGCACTGGTCGAACCTGCTGGTCGACAACCTGAACGTGCTCCTCGCCCGCGGCCGGCTGAACGCGCTCTTCGACTCGCTGCTCTCCGCGATCAAGATGGCCTCGCCGCTCGTCATCCTCGGCGTCGGCGCGCTCCTCACCATGAAGGGCGAGCTGAGCCTGGGCGCGATGCTGGCGGTGAACGCGCTCGCGATGGGCTTCCTGACTCCGCTCTCGACGCTGGTCTCGACCGCCGTGCAGCTGCAGCTGATGGGGAGCTACCTCGACCGCATCAACGACGTCCTCGACGCGCCGGCCGAGCAGGAGCCAGGCGCGACGCAGCCGCGCAAGGCGCAGGGGCTGATCGAGCTGGACCACGTCTCCTTCCAGTACGGCGCCACCTCGCCGATGGTGGTGCGCGACGTCAGCCTGCAGATCCACCCCGGCCAGCACGTGGCGGTCGTCGGACGCACCGGCTCGGGCAAGTCGACGCTGGCGCGCCTGCTCCTCGGCCTCTACCGCCCGGTCTCGGGCCGCGTCCTCTTCGACGGAGTCGACCTGGCGCAGCTCGACCTGCGCGCGCTCCGCCGCCAGCTCGGCATCGTCACGCAGGAGCCGCAGCTCTTCAGCGGCTCGATCCGCGAGAACATCGCGCTCGCCGACCCGACGCTGCCCCTCGAGCAGATCGTGCACGCGGCGCGCCTCGCCGCGCTGCACGACGACATCCTGGCGATGCCGATGGGCTACGAGACGATCCTCGCCGACCGCGGCCTCTCGCTCTCCGGCGGCCAGCGCCAGCGCATCGCCCTCGCCCGCGCGCTGGTGCACAAGCCGGCCATCCTGCTCCTCGACGAGGCGACGAGCTCCGTCGACACCGTGACGGAGCGGCAGATCCACTCGGCGATCACCGCGCTGAAGTGCACGCGCATCACCATCGCGCACCGCCTGAGCACGGTGCGGCAGGCCGACCTGATCCTGGTGCTGAGCGGCGGCGAGCTCGTCGAGCAGGGGACCTACGAGGAGCTCCTCGCCCGCCGCGGCGTCTTCGCCGAGCTCGTCGCGCACCAGACCGAGGGGCTGAGCCGGGCGGCGGCGGGGGAGGTGGGGGCAGCGCTGCCGGGGTGAGCCGTCGAGCTACCAGCAGATCCCGGACACGCACTTGTACTGGGTCAGGTTGCACCAGAGGTTCGTGTCCGGCAGGACCACCACCGGCGGCGGTGCCTTGCCCGCGTTGACGGCGGATGCCAGCTTGTGGGTCAGCTGCTTGATGGTCTGCTTCTTCAGGTTCAGCTTCTTCATGGTCGTCCTCCTGCGTTGTCGGATCAGCTGGTCAGGAGCAGCAACCCACGGTCGCTGCTCGCGTCGCGCCACGCTGGAGCAACCGGAGTGCCAGCGCACACCGCGGGAGAACTCGACGGACGCCGTCGTCCGGAGGGTCGCCGGCAGGTCTTGCCGGCCAGTCCTGCCGGCCGATGCTGCGCTCCGCTCCTTGCGACTCGCCGACGACGGGTGCTAGCTTGGTCCATCGAGGTGGCTGCCGTGGCAAATGAACAGAGGCCTCACGCCCAGCCATCGCTCGTTCACTGCGGGAGCTGGCGCGGCGTCGCGGTCCTGCTGCTGCTCGCCGCCCGGAGCGCCGGCGCCCAGGAGGGCGAGGCGCGGCCGTCGACCCGCGCGCCAGCCTCGATGCCCAGCGCCGAGGGGGAGACGCCCTGGACGCGAGGAGTGAGCCCCGCGCGCCGCGCGCGAGCGCTCGCGCTCTACCGCGAGGGGAACCGCCTCTTCATGGACGAGAAGCACGCGGAGGCGCTCGCCCGTTACTCTGCGGCGGTGAAGGAGTGGGATCACCCGGCGATCCGCTACAACATCGTCGAGTGCCTCGTGAACCTCGGCCGCAACCTCGAGGCCTACGAGCACGTCCAGTCGGCGCTACGGCACGGCGCGGAGCCGCTCGGCGCGAGCCTGCACCGCCAGGCGAAGACCTACCTCACGCTCCTCGAGCGCGGCCTCTCTCGCCTGCGCGTCTCCTGCCGCGAGGAGGGCGCGCGGGTCGTGCTCGACGGGAAGCCCCTCTTCGTCGGCCCCGGGGCGATGACGCGGGTCCTCCTGCCAGGTGTCCACGCGGTGCTGGTGACCAAGCCCGGGTTCGTCACCGTCGCGCAACAGGCGACGCTGGAGCCCGGCAAGCTGGCGTCGATCGAGCTGCGCCTCTCGCCCCGGCGCCCGGAGGTCGTCTTCCAGCGGCGCTGGCAGCGACGCTGGCTCCCCTGGACCGTCCTTGGCAGCGGCCTCGCCATCGCGGCGACGGCGCTCCCGCTCTACCTGGTCGGGCGGAGTGACTTCAACTCCCAGAAGGAACGCTTCGACCGCCTCTGCTCCGGACGCGCGGCCGGCGGCTGTGTGCCGGACCAGCTGGAGACGGAGGCGGAGCGCCAGGAATGGGCGGCGCTGCAGTCGCTGGAGACGAAGGCCAACCGCGAGTACCAGGCCTCCATCGCCCTGCTCGGTGTCGGCGCCGCGATGACCCTGGCCGGCGTGGTGCTCGTCATCCTGAACCAGCCGCGCGCGGTGGAGCGGATGCCCGAGGAGCCCGCGCTCCGGCTCTCGAGGATCCCCTTCGGCCTCACCCGCGGCGGGGTCCGGGCCGGGGTCGTCCTCGAGTTCTGAGCGCCGAGGTGCGCGCGGCCCCGCACCTCGCCAGCATCCACGCGCGCAGAGGACAACCCCAGGAGCGTGCCGCTCCTCGAGGCGCTGCCTGTCGTCTAGCTCTGCTCTGGCTGCTGGCGGTAGCCGGCCCGCGTCTCGGGCGGTAGGTGCCGTGCTACTGCGCCGGGGCGCAGCCCACGGAGCCGCAGTCCACGGGGCAGCCCACGGTGGGCTGGGGCCCGATCCAGCAGTGGTGGGTCAGCTGGGACTCGGAGGAGCTGAAGCTACGCGCTCCGCCGTTGACAGCGGTCATCTCGGTGTTGTTGAGCGAGCGGAGGACGGTCTTCTTCACCTGCAACTTGCGCTTCACCATGAGGAGCCTCCAATCCACAGTCCAATTCAGCGGAGGAATCGTATTCTAACTGACGCGTACGGATCAACAGTTTTTTCTGGCTCGGCCTTGCCAATTTGTGGTTTGCAGCAGCTACGCCGCGACCGCCTGACCTGCCTCTAAGGCTTTGCAGACGGCATGCCAGCCCCGGCACACGAGCAGCGCGCTACTGGACGTCGAGCGTGTACTCGACATGCTGCTCGTAGCCCTGCTTGTGCTTGGCGTTGATGGTGACGGTGTGGCTCCCCTTGGCCATCGGCTCCAGGAAGACCCAGTACCCATCCGCCGCTGCCTTCCGGCTCCCCGTCGTGCAGTAGAAGGTCGGCAGCTGCTCCTCTGGCTTGCTGACGCCGGTGATGGTGAAAAGGCCGCTCTCGACCCGGTGTCCGGTGAGCCCCTCGACCGGCTGCTTGTCCACCGCGACGCTCATCTCGGCGACGCCATCGGGGAAACCCGAGGAGTCCGCGGCGCAGCTGGTGAGGAACTCGTCCGTCTGCGGATCCCCCTTGCAGGTGGTCCCCGCCTCACCTCGCAGCTGGCAGTCCTCGTTCTCCTTGCAGGCGGTGCACTGGAGCGTGAGGACCGGGAAGAAGAGGCCCTTGCCGCTCGGGATCTTGCAGGCGCGCTTGGTGAGCGTGGCCGAGGCTCCGCTGGAGAGGAAGAAGTAGGGCTTGCCCGTGGGCTGCTGCTCGCCGCAGAGGGAGCCGTCGGTGTCGTTCATCGGGTTCTTCGCCGTCGGGATGGAGAGCGTCCACTTCCACCACTCCTGGGAGAGCTCCTTGTAGGTGTAGCGCTCGCTGCCGGTGAGCGGACACTTCTCGCCAGCCGGGCAGACCACCTTGGCGGCTGGCGCATCGTCGCCGCAGCCAGTCGCGCTGCCAGCGAGCAGCGCCAGCCAGCACATCCACATCCTCTGCATCACAGGCCTCCTCTGCACCCCCAAGGTTCCGTCGGTCGGAGCGGTATTCTTACGTACACGTCAAAATCGTGTCAACGCAGTGGAGCCGTCAGCTATCATCGGCGCCATGCGCGCTCCAGCGTCTCTCACCTCGCTGGCGGCCGCGGCGCTGGTCCTCGGCGGCTGCCTCGAGTCGCGGGTGGTCGAGTGCCCGTGGGGCGGGCTCTACTGCGCCAGCGACCAGATCTGCCACGAGGAGCTGCGGAGCTGCGTCCAGCCTGTGCAGCTGACGATCTGCGAGGGCAAGGCCGACACGGTGTCCTGTCAGTTCTCCGGGCTCGGCCCCTTCGTCTGCCGCAAGGGGGCCTGCGTGAAGCCACGCTGCGGCGACGGGGTCAAGGACCCGCCAGGGGAGGAGTGTGACGACCGCAACGAGAAGGACCACGACGGCTGCTCGAAGACCTGCCGGCGAGAGAGCCTCCGCTGGCGGCGGCTGCCGCTGACCTCGGGGAGCCCCTCGCCGCCCGCGCGCATGCGCGCCGCGCTGGCCTACGATCCCGTTGCGCGTCGGATCCTCCTCTTCGGCGGAGCGGACACCACGGCCCGGCAGCTCGATGACACCTGGACGCTGGCGCTGGAGCGCCTCAGCGAGACCCCGTGTGATCTGCAGGGCACGTGGAGCCAGCAGCAGCCGCTCAGCCGCCCCCGCGCGCGCTCCTCGCCAGCCATGGTCTTCGACCGCAGCCGCGCTCGCGCCGTCGTCTTCGGCGGCGAGGTCGGTCCACCCACCATCAAGGAGCTCGTCAACGACACCTGGAGCTTCGACGGCGAGACCTGGACGCCGGAGGCCGCCGCCCGCCCGCTGCCGAGCGCGGTCAGCGGGCACCAGCTCGTCTGGGACGAACGCCGGCAGCGGGCGCTCCTCTGGGGGGGCGAGGACGCCGGTGGCGGCTTCTACCTCGACCTCTGGGCCCTCGAGGGCGGCGCCTGGCACACGGTCTCCACCACGACGGCAGGGACCTCTCGCCTCTACCTGCGCACGCAGCACCTGATGGCCTACGACGCTGGCCTCGACCAGCTCTTCATCGCGGGCGGCTGGTGCCAGCAGCGCAACCCGCTGCGAGACACCTGGCGGCTCGACCTCGGCAAGAGCACCTGGGAGAGCCTCGAGCTCGAGCTGAGGTCTCCGCCCGTCGAGGCTGCCGCCGTCAGGGAGCAGCTCAGCGGTCAGCTGGTCCTCTTCGGTGGCCGCGACGAGAAGACCACCACCGCCTCCGCCAGGACCTACGTGCTCGACCCGAGGGAGGTCGATCCGACGCTGCGCGGCTGGCAGGACGGCGACTTCAAGAAGCCCCTCGAGCAGCCGGGCCCGCGCTACGGCCACAGCATGGTCTCGCTCGGCGCCGAGGGCGGCGTGCTGCTCTTCGGTGGCGCCAGCGACAGCAAGGGCACGCTGGCCGACAGCAGCGTCTGGGTCGGCTGCTTCCAGGTCGAGCGCGGGTGCGGCAACGGCATCAAGGAGTCGGACGGGGACCTCAGCGAGGGCTGCGACGGGAAGGACTTCGGCGGCCTCACCTGTCAGGCCCTCGGCTACGCTGGCGGCGCGCTCGCCTGCTCCTCGACCTGCCAGGTGCTGATCGACGGCTGCACCGCCAGGTAGCGCTGGCCAGCGATCACTGGCCGGCGGGCGCTTCCTCTGCGGGCCGCGCGGTGGCCTTCTGCGACTCGTAGAGGCGGGCGAGGAGGTCGTAGAGGACCAGCTCCTGGGCGCGCGCGGCCGAGCGCAGCAACCGGTTCGCGTGCATGTGCACGAAGCTCGAGGCCAGCTCGCCGAGGGAGCGCTGCAGCCGACCCGCCTGCGCCGCCGCCCGCAGCGCGGCGATGGTGGGGGCCAGCGCCTGCGACCGGCGGTGAAGCGCGGCGAGGTGAGGCGCGAGCACCTCGTCGCCGTCGAGCTCGCCGCAGATCAGCGCGAGGAGCCGCTGCCGCTCGGCGCGGTAGCGCTGGCCGAGCTGACGCCGCAGCGCCGTGTCCATCGCGAGCTCGCGTCCGAGCCCGTCGCGGCTGCCCTGCATCAGCTGGAGGCGGAGCGGGAGCGGTAGCCCTAGCTCGACGAGGAGGAGGTGGACGCCCTGGAGCGCGAGGCGCCAGCGGGCATCCGGCGGCGCCTCCTGGAGCCCCTCGACGAGGTCGAGCACGCAGTCGCTGTCGGCCCGGAAGATCTGCTCCGCCAGCAGCATCGCCTCGTCGCTGCCGCCGTAGCGCTCCACCTCCCGCTCGTAGGTGTCGAGCTGCAGGCGCCAGACCTGTCGCGTGGCGAGGAGCGGCGCGGCGGCCTGCTCCACGCGCGGCAGGACCTCACGCTGCAGCACGGACGGCTCGCCGAAGAAGCGCAGCCGGAGGTGCCAGTCGGAGGCGCCGCCGTAGCGGATGAAGAACCAGCGGTCGGCGAGCCCCTCCCGGGTCACCTGGTCGACGACGGGCCGCACCACCTGCCGGAGCACCAGGTCCGCGGTCGCGGTGCCGGTGTAGAGGCAGAGGTAGAGCCCCTCGGAGCCCGGCGGCAACGAGCGCCGCACGGTGGCCGGCGCGCGCACCGGTCGCACCGCCGGCCGCGACTCCGCGGCGCGGACGAAGGGCACCACGAGCTCGTGCACGAAGCGCCCCTCCGGCCCGCCCGCGCAGAGCTCCTCCGGCGCGGGGAAGAGCTCGGTGATGGTGACCCCGCCGCGGCCGCGGACGAGGTGGACGAAGGTCTCGACGCTGAGCACGTTGTCGAGGTCGACCGGCAGCTCGTTGTCGCTGTCGGCGACGACCACCCAGCGCGGCCAGGCGAAGCGCTCGCGGAGTCGCTGCACCGCCTGGAAGAGCCCGGTCCCCTTCGCCTGGCCGAGCGGCTCGAGCTCGGCGGCGCCCAGGTTCCAGGTGGCGCGCGCTAGCACCAGGCGGCCGCAGCTCACGCGGGGCAGGAAGGGCGCCGACCCGAGCGGCCCCCAGCTCCAGTAGACCCCGCCGGCGGCCTGCGAGGGCAGGCTGCAGAGGAAGCGGTAGAGACCGAGGCTGCGCACCGAGAAGTTGTGCGCGCTCGTCAGCGACGGGATCACCTCGCGGTCGAGGCGGCGTGAGCGCAGCACCACGCGGTCGCCCACCACGGAGACCCAGAGGTCAGTGATCGGGATCAGCCGGTCCGCGGGGGCGCCCGAGCGG
>JAKLHH010000499.1 GCA_022710245.1 Myxococcota bacterium | reverse complement strand
CTCGCAGGAGCCGGGGGGCTCCCCCGAGGAGGCGCGCCGGGGCTCGCAGGAGCCGGGGGGCTCCCCCGAGGAGGCGCGCCGGGGCTCGCAGGAGCCCGGCTCCCCCGAGGTGGCGCGCCGGGGCTCGCAGGAGCCCGGGGGCTTTCCCGCGGCGGCGCTCGCGCTCAAGACTCGCTGGGGTTGCTCGGCGAACTCCCCCTCCCGCGGCGCTTCGCGCCTTCGCCCACACCCTCCACCTCGGGCAAGCTCTTCAGCAGCCGGAACTCCCGTCGACGCTGCGTCGCGTCCCGGTGCGCCAGCGCGGCGCGTTCGAACGCGGCGCAGACGCGGCGGGCTCCTCCCTCGCGCAAGTTCGAGGGGAGCAGGAGACAGTCCTCGCGGACCGTGTAGAACCCCTCGAGCAGCGTGACCGCGCCGCCATGCGCCTTGCCGTGGGAGAGGAGCGCTACCTCCTCGGAGGTCTCCGCCACCACGGACCAGCAGCCTCTGCGGCGGTCGACGCGCGCCATCTAGCGGATCCCCCAGCCGGCGGTCCTGGTGCCCATCCGGTAGAGTACCGGCTGCGACCCCGAGTGGGGCGGCGCCTCGATGGCCTTGACGAACGGCGCGATGCAAGCGGCCAGCGAGTCCACCGCGCGGCTGGCGAGCTTGCCCGTCACCTGCAGCCGCGCGCGCTCCGCCCTGCCCCCGCGGGAGAGGGGGAGCTCGAGCGCCACCTGGTAGCCGAAGCCGAGGGTCTGGTCGGTGAGCTCCGCGCAGTGACTGATCGCCTGGCTCCAGGGGCTCAGCACCCACCCCGCCGCCATCTTGTAGGCCCGCTGCTCCTCCTCGGTCCCGACCGGGTAGACCCCGATCGGCTTGGCCTCCACGCGGCGGCCGAGCTGCACCCCGGGCGAGGCGACGAGGACCTGCAGCGTGAAGCCCGGCGCCTCGCGGAAGGGCGCGAAGCGGAGCGCGAGGGCGTGCGGGAGCAGGCAGGCCTGCAGCTGCTCGTGGCCGCGGCAGGCGAAGCTCTTCAGCTTGCCGCTCGGCTCCAGCTCGAAGTCGAGCCGGGCGTGGAACTCGCCGCTCACCACGCGCTGCGCCTCGACGCAGCGGCGCATGGTGGCGGCGAGCGGGATCAGGCGGCGGAAGCTCTCCACCTCGTAGCGGTAGCGTCCCTTGAACGACTTCACCTCGAAGGGGCCCCGCGCCTCGGCGCCCTGCGCGCGGCGCAGGTCGAGGTCTCGCGCCACGGTCTCCTGCTCCAGCTGCGCCGCGGCCGGCGACGGAGCCAGCAGCAGGGAGGCAGCGAGCGCGAGCGGGCCGGCGAGCGTCAGGGCGTGGAGCGCGCCCACATGGGGCTCTCTGCAGGGACGCATGGCGGCGAGTATAGCGGCGGAGCTTGCATCCGGTCGAGCCCCTGCGTACCGTATCGATCCATGTGGCTCTTGCCCTCCTGCGTCTACTGGTCGTCGCTCGGCTACATCGTCTACACCTACGCGGGCTACCCGCTGCTGATCAACGCGCTCGCCAGGCTGCGGCCGCGCGCGGCGCAGCGCGCGCCCATCGAGCCCACCATCTCGGTCGTCATCGCCGCCCACGACGAGGAGGCGCTGATCGGCGCCAAGCTGGAGAACCTGCTCGCGCTCGACTACCCGCAGGACAAGCTGCAGATCGTCGTGGTGAGCGACGGGTCCACCGACCGCACCGACGAGATCGTGCGGAGCCACGCCGGGCGCGGGGTGGAGCTCGTGCGTCAGCCTCGCGCGGGCAAGCCGACCGCGCTCAACGCTGGCGTGGCCAGGGCGCGCGGTGAGGTGGTGATCTTCACCGACGCGCGCCAGCGGCTGGACGCGGACGCGCTCCGCGTCACCGCCTCCTTCTTCGCCGACCCCAAGGTCGGCGCGGTGGTGGGCGAGCTGGTGCTGGAGTCGGACAAGGGCCCGGGAGTCTACTGGGCCTACGAGAAGCTGATCCGGATCGCCGAGGGCGCGGTCGACTCGGTGGTCGGCGGCAGCGGCTGCTACACGGCGATCCGCCGCCACCTCTACCAGGACCTGCAGCCCGACATCCTCCTCGACGACGTCTGCATCCCGATGCGCATCGTCCTCGACGGCTACCGGGTGCTCTACCGGCCGGAGATCAAGGTCTACGACCGGGAGGCGGACGTGAGCGGCGAGTTCGCCCGCAAGGCGCGCACCCTGGCGGGGAACTTCCAGCTGATCGCGCGCATGCCGGAGCTCCTCGACCCGAGGAGGAACCGCCTCTTCCTGCAGTTCGTCTCACACAAGGTCCTCCGCCTCGGCGGGCCGGTGGCGCTGGCCGGGCTGCTCGCCTCGAACGTCGCGCTCGTCCTCGGCGGCGCCCCGGGCTGGCCCTTCTACGCGGCGACGCTCGGCGGGCAGCTCGCCGGCTACGCGCTCGCCCTCCGCGGCGCGCTGCAGGGTGAGCGCGCCGACCGGCTCTCGCGGGTCAGCTACACCTTCGTGGCGCTCAACGCGGCGGCCGTCGAGGGGCTGCGGCGCTACCTGAAGGGCGACTTCTCCTGGACCACCACGCGGCACCACGCCCCGCCGGTCGCCGGATGAGCGCCGCTCGGCCGGGGCGGGGCCGCGGCCTCGCGCTGGCGCTGACGCTGGGGGCGCTGGCGGGCCTCTCCTCGATCACCGCGGCGCGACCGCAGCTGCCCCTGCCCGGCGCGCCGCGCACCCCGAACCACCTGCGCCGGGCGCCGATCGAGCGCGCGCTCCCCGGCCCCGACCAGGTCGCGGTAGGCCGCTTCCTCTCCGAGCGGTTGACCGCGCGCGGCCCGCGGGCCCGCGGCAGGACAGGGGACTACTACGTCCGCAGCGCGCGGCTGCTGGCCGTGCTGCGGGCCCGGGACGGGGCGCTCATCGACCTCGCTGTCGGCCCCGACTTCGTCGACGGCTTCGGCTGGAGCGCGCTCAGGGTCTGCCGGGGCAAGGAGCGGCACGCGGTGGAGCTCACCGCCATCTGGCTCCTCGGCGGCAGGCGGCCGTCCCTCGAGGTCCGCGGTCGCGTGTCCGCGCTCGGCCTCGAGGTCCGCACGACCTACCACATCCCGGCCGGCTCGAGCCGGCTCGAGCTGGAGACGGAGCTCCGCAACGCGGGCCGCGGCGTGCTCGCCGACGTCGGGGTCTGCGACGAGCTCGGCATCACCAACACCCGCCTGCAGGTGCCGGGCCTGGGCGAGGTGAGGACGCCGGGCGAGGCGAGGGCACCCTTCTGCGGCCGCAGCGAGGCGGGCGTCTCCTATCTCCTCGCCTCGGCGGCCTGGACGCAGTTCCGGCTCGTCCTCGACCTCTCCACGCCCATCCCCGCCTTCGACCCCACCATCTTCGCCGATCACGGCCGCCGCGCGCTCGCTCCCCAGGAGCGCCTCACCGTCCGCCGGCTCCTCGCCGTGCGGCGCGGTGCGCTCCACGAGGCGCTCGCCGAGGCGCTCGCCGGGACGGCGGTGAAGACGCGGAGGGTGAGCCTGCAGCTCGGCGGCCTCGAGGGCCGTCGCCCGGCGGCGCGCGTCGTCCTCCGTCGAGGCGGGGCGCCGTTCCTCACCACCGTCGCCAGCTCCGCGATGGACCTCGTGCTGCCGGAGCCCGACCCCGGCAAGCCGGGCTACCAGGCGGCGCTGCTCCTGCCCGGCGTCGGGGAGGGCCGCGCGGCGTCGCTCCCCTCGCGCGGCCGCGGGCCCAGGCTGCGGCCCCCCGCCAGGGGCTGGCTGCAGGTGCGGCTCGTCGACGAGCAGGGCGCTCCGGCGGCAGGCAAGCTCCTCCTCGAGGGCTGCCAGGGCACGCCGACGCCCGCCTTCGGCAGCGACGAGGGCCTCCGCCTCGAGCGGGTCGTCTACACCGCCGGGAGCGAAGAGCTCGAGCTCGCCCCGGGCTGCTACCAGGTGGTGGCGACGAGGGGCTTTGCCCACGAGCTCGCGCGCGCGACGGTGACCGTGCCGCGCGACGCGACCGCCACCCTCGAGCTGCGCCCGCGCCGGGTCGTGCGCACCCCGGGCTGGCTCTCGGCCGACCTCCACCTGCACACCGCGAGCAGCCACGACTCGCCGGTGACGCTCGCCGAGCGCGTCCTCGCGGCGCAGGCGCTAGGCGTCGACCTCCTCGCGCTCACCGACCACAACGTGATCAGCCCGGCGCCGGTCGAGGCGCGCCTCGACGGCCCCGCCTCTCGGCCCGCGAGCCGGCCGGCCAGCAGCGGACCGCTGGTCCTCTCCGGGCAGGAGCTGACCAGCGAGGGGCGCCTCGCCGGCCACTTCAACCTCTTCCCGCTCCCCGTCGGGCCGGCGCTCGCCGCGCTCGACCTCGACCCCGCGCGCTCCTTCGCCGAGGCGCTGCGGCGCTCGCCCTCGGCGCTGCTCCAGGTGAACCACCCGCGCATGGGCAGCATCGGCTACTTCGACCTGATGAAGCTCGATCCGGCGAGCGGCCGGGCGGCCCCCGGCTACGCGCGCGGCTACCACCTCCTCGAGGTCTTCAACGGCGATCAGCTGACCGACCTCGCCGACGTCGAGCGCGTGCTGGCCGACTGGTATGCGCTGCTCGATCGCGGCGAGCGGGTGACCGCCACGGGAAACTCCGACGCGCACCGCCTCCCCTTCCAGGACGCCGGCTACCCGCGCAACCTCGTCCTCTGGGACCCGGCAGGACAGGCGAAGGGTGCGCCCACCACCGAGCAGGCGCTGGTCGCGCTCCGCGCCGGTCGCTCGCTGATCACCACGGGCCCGACGGTGCGCTTCACGGCGAACGGCCAGCCGCTCGGCGCGCTGGTGCCGGGCCGCCGGCCGGTGAGGCTGCGCATCGAGGTGGAGGCGCCGAGCTGGATCGACGTGAGCAGCGTTACCCTGCTCGAGCGCGGCCGGCCGCTCGCGCGGTTCACGCCGTCGAGGAAGGGCACGCAGCGGCTCGCGGTCACCCACGAGGTCCGGCCCCAGCGTGACACCTGGTACGTGGTGCTGGTGCGCGGCGAGCGGCCCGACCCGACGCAGCTGCGCGCCGGGGTGCTCCCCTTCGCGCTGACCAACCCGATCTGGGTCGACGCCGACGGCGACGGGCGCTTCACCCCGCCCCGCGCGCCGGGCAGCCAGCCCGCGGCCGCGACGTCCACCCGGACGCCCGCGAGGTAGACGTGTAGACGGCCGCTCCGCCGAATCGCTCGGTCATTTGCACGCGGCCCCGCGCGAGGTGACCGCGGCCCGAGGTGACCTAGGTGACCTAGCGCTGCCGCTGCTTGCGCTCGTAGTCGAGCAGGTGGCCGAGGCCCTCCTCCACGCCGACCGTCGGCCGGTAGCCGAGCTCGCGCTCGGCCCGCGAGATGTCGGCGAGCGAGTCGCGGATGTCCCCGGCGCGCACCTCGGCGTAGCGAGGGGTCACCTGCTGGCCGTCGAGGCGGGCCAGGATGCGCAGCAGGTCGTTCAACGTGGTGCGCTTGCCGCAGCCGACGTTGTAGCAGCGCCCGGCCGCGGACGGCACGGTGCCGGCGAGGAGGTTCGCCTGCACCACGTTCGCCACGTAGACGAAGTCCCGGCACTGCTCGCCGTCGCCGAAGATGGTCGGCGTCTGCCGCGAGAGGACGCGGTCGACGAAGATGCTGATCACGCCCGAGTAGGGCGAGCGCGGGTCCTGGCGCGGGCCGAAGACGTTGAAGTAGCGGAGCGAGACGGTCTCCACGCCGTAGAGCTTGTTGAAGACCCCGAGGTAGTACTCGCCCGTGATCTTCTCCAGCCCGTAGGGCGAGATCGGCGCCGGCGCCATCGTCTCGCGCTTCGGCAGCTCGGGGTCCTCGCCGTAGATGGCCGCGGAGCAGGCGAAGACCACGCGCTTGACCCGGCAGGTTCGCGCGGCCTGCAGCACGTTGAAGGTCCCCTGGATGTTGACGTCGTGGGTCTCCTGCGGGTGCTCGACGGAGTAGGGCACCGAGACCACCGCGGCCTCGTGGTAGGCGAGGTCGCTGCCGGCGCTCACATTGTCGAGGAGAGCGCGGTCGCGGATGTCGCCCTCGATGAACTCGACCTTGTCGGCGAAGCTCTGCAGGTTCTCCCGGCGACCCGAGGAGAGGTTGTCGAGGATGCGGACGGCGTGGCCTTCGCCGACGAGCCGCTCC
>JAKLHH010000498.1 GCA_022710245.1 Myxococcota bacterium | reverse complement strand
GCCGCCGCGGCGATCCCGAGCGGCCCGGTGAAGATCGAGGAGACCGCCGAGAGCGCCGCCGCGATGGCCTTGAAGAAGGCGACGAGCTTGCCCCAGAACCCGGCGCTCTTCTGGGCCTCGACGCGCTGCTGGATCTCTCTCAGCTCGCGCTGGTTGTCGGCGCGCAGGGCCTGGAAGCGGCCCTCGATGCCGCGCCGCAGGTGCTGCGCCCGCGCGTCGCCCTGCTTGCACTGCAGCGCCGCCAGCCGCGCCATCGCCGAGTCGAGGCTGTCGGCTCCGGCGAGCGCCGCCTGCGCCGTGCGGATCTTGCTCAGGGCCGACCGGGCCGCGGCGGTCTGGCCGGCGTCGAGGCCGGCGCGGCCGAGCGCGGCCACCGCGAGCGCGAGCGGACCCGGGTCGGCCGGGCTCGCGCCGGCGCGCCGCCTCGGCGCTGCGCAGCCGCTGGTCGAGGACGCGGCCAGCGCGGGCAGCAGCGAGGCTCGCTCCAGGGTGAGGGCTCCGATGCTCATGTGGGCCTCCTCTCCGCGCGCTCGCAGGAGAGCGCGGCGAGCTCGCGCAGCTCCTCGGCGAGCTCGGGGTGGCCGAGCTGCTCGAGGCAGAGCGCCTCGCGCTGGCTGGCGGCGAGCTCGCGCCCGCCGAGGAGCGCGGCCAGCTCGTAGCAGGCGACGGCGACGCCCTGCTCGCCTGCGCGCCGCTGCAGGTCGGCCATCGCGCTCCAGTGGGCGGCGTTCACCGGGTCGTGCGTGAGGAGGAGCGCGTAGACCGCGATCGCCTCCTCCAGCTCGGCGCGGCGCCGGCAGCTCTCGGCCAGCGCGGCGAGCGCCGCCATCTCCGCGTCGGTCAGGCCGACGACGTCGCGGAGGCGGAGGCTCCCGTCGCGCAGCCAGCTCGCCATCCGGCGGGCGACCGCGTTCGTGTGCAGGCGCTGGGGGCTCATGACGGGCCTCACTTCAGGTTCGCGATGACGCCGGTGTTGGTGTCGTTGCTCTTCTTCAGCATGTTGCTCAGCCACTCGACGTACTGGCCCTTCTTGTTGATGTTGGAGTTGAGCTGGATCATGGCGATCTCCTTGTCCGAGTCGATCTTCTGCACCTCGCCCTCGAGCTTCTTGATCTGCGCGTAGATCTCGTCGGCGGTGACCGGGTCGCTGCCGTAGTAGCCGCCCACCTGCTTCTTGACGACGCCGTCCTTCTCCTCGAAGGTGCAGGTCTTGACCGGGTAGAGCTTGTCGAGGTCGTCGTGGGCCTTCTGGTACCGCTGGTACTCCTCGAGGTCCTTGACGAAGGTGGCGTGCTCGGCGCTGAACCGGCTGAGCTCGGCCGGGGTCGCGTTCGGGCCGGGGGCCGTGGGCTCCTTCGGCGCCGCGAACCACTGGCGTCCCGTGTAGCCCGTCTCCTTGAGCAGGTCGAAGCGCTTGAGGCTCTGACCGTCCTGCCCCCTGGCCTTGGCGTAGAGCTGCTGCAGGCGATCCAGCTCCGAGGCCATCGCGTCGCGGAGCTTGCCCTTGTTCTGGATGGCCCGCAGCTGGTCGCTGACCCGCTGATCCATCTTCTGGATCTCCATGCTGAAGACGATGAAGGCGAGGTCCATATCGATCCCCACCGACGCCATCGAGCTCAGCAGGCCGCCCACGCCGGTCGCCGACGACGCGGAGGCCTGCTTGCCGAAGAGACCGGCGATGGTGTTCGGGTCGACGGTCGCCACCACACTCGCGTTGATCATCGGGGTCGTCATCTCTGCTCTCCTGTCCGTGCTGTCTGGTTGTCGTCCATCGGGCGCTAGATGAACGAGCGCGATTCCGCTCGCTCATCTAGGTTCGTTTGAGGACGGGTCGCGCCCGCTCCCCGTCGGAAAGGCTACTCAATCACCGGTCACGATTCGTGGGTGACTGTTCGAGAATCGTGACCGGTGATTTAGGCCCGCATCATTCGCTGCGTGCCGCGCGCGACCTGCGCCAGGCTCGGGCGCGTCAGCTCCTCCCAGCTCATCGCCTCGCCCCCGAGCGCCGCCGCCGCGCGCTCCACCGCGCGCGCCGTGCGCTCCGGGGGCAGCCTCGCCGCGCGCTCCGCGGCCTCCGCGAGCCCCTCGCGCCCGAGCCCCCGGGCGGCGAGCGCCGCCTCGAGCCGTCGGTCCATCGACTCGTTGCGGGCAGCCAGCCGGCGCAGGATGGTGGCGTGGTCGGCTCTCAGCTCCTGCTTGCTCATCTCGCTCTCCTCTCTCGCGTCTGATCGGTTATCGAGACCTGCCCTCCGTGGTTGCGTGGTCGTGAGCATTTTTTTGGGGGTGGAGGGGCGAGCGAGGCGGGGAGCGCTCGGCTCTCGCGATATATAGAGGAGAGCCGCGAAATGACCGGCCGGTCATTTTGGGGATTGAAACCTCTGGCGCGCCGCGTCAGAATCCCGGGTGCTCACGAGCAGCGGCCGGCCCCCAGGCGCCCCCGACCGCGCTCCGATCTCCCGGCGCCCAGAGGTGCTCAGATGGCAGGACCAACGAGGAACGGACGTCGCGTCGCCGTCATCACCGGCTACCGCACACCCTTCTGCAAGGCGGGGACTGACTTCGCCAGGCTCACCTCCCTCGATCTCGGCAAGGCCGTCGTGCAGGAGCTCGTCGCGCGCAGCGAGATCGACCCGAACCAGATCGACATGCTGGTCTACGGCAACGTGGTGCCCACGGTCGCCGCGCCGAACGTCGCCCGGGAGATCGTGCTCTCCACCAGCCTGCCGAAGACGATCCACGCGACCACCGTGATGCGCGCCTGCGCCTCCTCCACCGAGGCCAGCACCAGCGCGGCGAACGCCATCGCGCTCGGCCAGGCCGACGTCGCCATCGTCGGCGGGGTCGACTGCCTGAGCGACGTGCCGATCCTCTTCTCGCGCCACTTCTCCGACGCGCTGGTCGCCGCGAGCCGCGCCAAGACGCTGCCGAAGAAGCTGCAGGCCTTCTCCAAGATCCGCCCGAAGGACCTGATCCCGGTGCCGCCCGCGATCGCCGAGCGCTCCACCGGCCAGACCATGGGCCAGCACGCCGAGGCGATGGCCAAGGAGAACGGCATCAGCCGCCGCGAGCAGGACGAGCTCGCGCTGCGCAGCCACCAGCGCGCCGCGGCCGCCACCGAGGACGGCCGCCTCCCGGCGGAGCTGATCCCGGTGCTCCTGCCGCGCGAGAAGCGCGCGGTGACGAAGGACAACCACATCCGTCCGGACACCACCCTCGAGGCGCTCTCGCAGCTCAAGCCCGCCTTCGACAAGCGCTACGGCAGCGTCACCGCCGGCAACGCCTGCCCGATGACGGACGGCGCCTCGGCGATGCTGATCATGGCCGAGGAGAAGGCGAAGGCGCTCGGCCTGCAGCCGCTCGGCTACCTCGGCCCGGTGGCCTACGCCTCGGTCGACCCGCGCTGGCAGCTGCTGATCGGGCCGGTCTTCGCCATCGCCCGCGCGCTGGACCGAGGCGGCCTCACCCTGAAGCAGATGGACCTCATCGACCTGCACGAGGCCTTCGCCGCGCAGGTCCTCTCGGTCACCAAGGCCATGGCCTCGAAGCAGTTCGCCGAGGAGAAGCTGGGCCGCCGCGAGGCGCTCGGCGAGGTGGACCCCGAGCGGCTGAACGTGATGGGCGGCTCGATCGCCATCGGGCACCCCTTCGCCGCCACCGCCGTCCGCCAGATCGTCAGCGTGCTGAACGAGCTGAAGCGGCGGGGCAAGCAGTACGGGCTGGTCAGCCAGTGCGCCGCCGGCGCCATGGGCGCCGCCATGATCCTCGAGCGGGAATAGGAGCGAACGACATGGGAAAGCTCTTCACCACCCACACCGCCGACCACGGCGTGACGGTCATCGTCCTCGACGCCGAGGGCGAGAAGGTCAACAAGCTCACCACCCTGCTCGGCGCGCAGCTGGCTCCCGTCCTCGAGCAGGCCGAGGTCGACTCGACCTGCACCGGGATCGTGATCATCTCAGGCAAGCCGGACAACTTCATCGCCGGCGCCGACATCGAGCAGCTCGCGCGCATCGCCACCGCCGCCGAGGGCGAGGCGATGAGCCGCGAGGGGCAGCGCATGATCACCCGCATCGCCCAGATGAAGATCCCGGTCGTCGCCGCCATCCACGGCTCCTGCATGGGCGGCGGGACGGAGCTCTCGCTGGCCTGCCACGGCCGCGTCTGCTCCGACTCGCCGGAGACCAAGATCGGGCTCCCCGAGGTGCAGCTCGGCCTCATCCCCGGCGCCGGCGGCTGCCAGCGCCTGCCGCGCCTGGTGGGCGTGCAGGCCGCGCTCGACATGATCCTCACCGCCAAGAACATCCGCGCCAGGAAGGCGCTGAAGATGGGCCTCGTCGACGAGGTCGCGCCGAAGCAGGCGCTCGAGCGGGCGGCCGTCCAGCTGGTGCTCAAGCTCGCGGCCAGCCGCGGCGAGAAGAAGAAGGGCCCGATGGCCGAGATCGGCGAGCTGAAGAAGTGGGCCGAGGAGATGGACCTGACGGACCTCCTCCTCTCCGGCACGCCGCTCGGCCGCGCGGTGGTCTTCCGCAAGGGCCGCGAGGCGGTGCAGCACAAGACCGGCGGCCACTACCCGGCGCCGTTCGCGGCGCTGCGCGCGGTGGAGGCGGGGCTCGCCAAGGGGATCGAGCAGGGGCTCCGCGTGGAGGCCGAGGAGTTCGGCAAGCTGGCCGTCTCCGACGTGAGCCGCCGCCTGGTGGAGATCTTCTTCGCCACCCAGGCGCTGAAGAAGGACAACGGCGTCGCCAACCCGGACGTCAAGCCGCGCAAGATCGAGCGGCTCGCCATCCTCGGCGGCGGCCTGATGGGGAGCGGGATCGCCTTCGTCTCCATCGAGAAGGGGGTCGAGGCGCGGATCAAGGAGGTCGACCCCGACGCGTCCGCGCGGGCGGCCTCTGCGGTGGCGGACCTGGTGGCGGGGCGGGTCAAGCGCAAGGCGATCACCAGCCGCGAGGCGGAGGCGCTCCTCGGCCGCGTCAGCGCGACCCACGAACTCCGCGGCTTCAAGCGTACCGACCTGGTCATCGAGGCGGTCTTCGAGGACCTCGCGCTGAAGCAGGACCTGCTGCGCAAGTTCGAGGCGATCACCGACGACCATTGCATCTTCGCCTCCAACACCTCCTCGCTCCCGATCAGCAAGATCGCCGAGGCCTCGCGGCGGCCCGAGCGCGTGCTCGGCATGCACTTCTTCTCGCCGGTGCAGAAGATGCCGCTCCTCGAGGTGATCGTCACCCCGAAGACCTCCGACGAGACGACGGTCACCGCCGTCGAGCTGGGCAAGCGCGTCGGCAAGCAGGTGATCGTGGTGCGCGACGGCGTCGGGTTCTACACCTCGCGCATCCTCGCCCCCTACCTGACCGAGGCCGCGCACGTCCTCGCCGAGGGCGCCGCGATCGAGGCGATCGACCGCGCGCTGGTGGACTTCGGCTTCCCGGTCGGCCCCATCACGCTGATGGACGAGGTGGGCATCGACGTCGGCGCCAAGGTCGCCAAGATCATGGTCGAGGCCTTCGGCGAGCGCATGCACCCCGAGGAGGCGCTCGCCGCGGTGATCGCCGACGGACGTATGGGCCGCAAGAACAAGAAGGGCTTCTACACCTACGAGGGCAAGAAGAAGCAGCCCGACGAGACCGTCTACGACCTGATCCCCGGCGGTCGCAAGCGCAAGCCGATCCAGGTCGAGGAGGTGCAGAAGCGGATCGCGCTGCAGATGGTCAACGAGGCGATGCACTGCCTCGGTGAGGGCATCCTCCGCTCCAGCCGCGACGGCGACATCGGCGCCATCTTCGGCCTCGGCTTCCCGCCCTTCCTCGGCGGACCGTTCCGCTACGTGGACGCGCGCGGCGCGGAGGTGGTGCTCGCCGACCTGAAGCGCCTGCGGGACAAGCACGGCCCGCGCTTCGAGCCGGCGCCGGCGCTGGTCGAGGCCGCGCGTGACCATCGCCAGTTCCGCGGCTGAGCCTCCTCGCCGCTGATGTAACCCCGGTTACTTATCGCGGCAAGGTACCCCCTTGTATCCGACCCCGACGTGCGGCATAAAGGCGCGTGCCGGAGGAGTCCATGGAGAACACGATCTGCCACTTCGAGATCCCGGCCGACGATCTCGAGCAGGCGCGCAAGTTC
>JAKLHH010000497.1 GCA_022710245.1 Myxococcota bacterium | reverse complement strand
CGAGCAGGAGCTGCAGTAGCGGGCGCCTGCGGCCCACCGCGATCAGAAGACGCCGGTACCACGCAGGATCGCGTCAGCGCGCCGGTCGCGCCCTTCCGCTGGAGTCCAAGTTTTCTTCGGGCACGCGCCTTGACGGGCATAGACCCCGGTGATAGGTCCTCGAGTATCACCTGAGTGCAATCGTCCAGCGTCGACGGAAAACGAAGCGGGGCGAGCGCACCGAGCCCAGGGCTCTCAGGTGAGGCGCGGGAGATCCTACCCAGGTCACGATGCCGCCCTCTCCCGTTCAGCGCTCTATCTTCGGGGGCACGAAGTTGCCCCGACCGCTGCCGCGCCGCTAGCCTGAGAAGAGAGCCCTCGCTGAACGAAAAGGAGCCAAGGGAAATGTCCGACGAGCAAGCGAGCGAGGTCATCAAGCTGCGTCACCGGCTGCGGGCGGCCGCCCTCCGCGGCGAGCACGACGACGTCATCGAGACGCTGGAGCGCTTCCGCCTGCTCTCCGAGACCCTCGGAGATCCGACGCTGTGCATGGAGGCGACGCGGTGGCGCGTGCGCTTCGAGCAGGTCCGCGCCACGGCGTAGCTCACGACCGACGCTCGTGACCGGCGCTCAGAGCTCCGTGCAGTCCGGCAGGTCAGTAGCTGTCCGGCGGGCGGTCCAGGTCCTCGATCAGATCCTCCATCTTCGCCCAGAGGTCCTCGACCGTGTTGGTCAAGATCAGCAGGTCGTGCACCTTGCCGTCGTGGGCCAGCGCGTGGCCGCGCAGGCGCGCCTCCTCGCGGAAGCCGAGGCGCTTGAACGCGGTCAGCGCGCCGAGCTGGACGTCGAGGATCTGCGCCTCGACCCTCTTCAGACGACGCATGCTGGCCTCGTTCACCAGCTCGTGGATCAGCGTGGTGGCCAGCCGCTGGTGTTGCACCTCGGGCGCCACCACCACGCGGACCTCGCCGATGTGCCTGAACCAGCCGGCGAGCGGCACGTGCATGGTGGCGTCGCCGACGATCTGGCCGTCCTCTCCCACCGCGAGCAGCGCAAAGAGGTGCTTCGGATCGCGCTCGCGCACGAAGCGGCGCGCGATGTCCGGCTCGCGGACGTCGTCCTGCAGGAACTGGGTATCCTCCGGCGGGAGCCGGGAGAAGAAGGTGACCAGCGCGGGCTCGTCGCCGTCTGCCGGGGGACGCAGCGTCACCGTCTTGCCGCTCTTCAGCGTCACTCGCTTCGGGTAGCCGTGCTCCATCGTGGCCTCCTCCTCTTCTGGAGGGTGCAGCCTAGCATGAGTCCTCGAGGGCGGCCACGAGCCACGAGCCGTCACCTGAGCAGACGACGGAGGCCGCGACGCACCTGCCTACGAGCCGGTGACGGCGATGCCGAGCCGCTCGCGGATGGTCAGGTACTCCTCGCTGAGGACGAAGGAGAGCATCTGTCTGAAGCGCGGTCCCGCCACCGCCGCGACCACCACCGAGGTCTCCAGCCCCTCCTGCGTCTGGCGCAGGCCCTCGCTGCGGAGCAGGTAGCGCAGCGCCGCCGGCACATCGCCGCAGCCCGCGAGCGCCAGGCGATCCTCGCTCTGCTCCAGCGCGAGCCGCCAGCGGACCGGGTCGATGGGGCGATCGGCCAGCTCGAGGCTGAGTGACTCGAGCTGCCGCCGCTGCCGCTTGCCCAGCGCCTTCTCCAGGCGCTCTCCGAACGGGCGCAGCTCCGCCTCGGGGTAGGGCGGCGTGAAGCTGCGGCACGTCGCGGAGAGCACCGCGGCGACGATGCGGCCCAGGTGCTCGGGTTCGAGCCGCGTGTAGAGCGCGTGGTGCAGCCGCAGCCGTCCGACCTGGCGGGTGATGGCGAAGAGCGCCTGCGGATCGTCGAGCTCCTCGAGCGTGCGGTCGCCGATGATCAGGTTCGGCCCGGCCTCGTCGAGCGCGAGCTGCTCGAGGCCGCCCTCGACCTGATAGGCGGTGAGGCCGGGGGCGCCGTACAGCTTGGTGAGGCGGCCGAGCAGGGCGGCCAGCGCCGGCGAGCTGCGGCCCGAGATCTTCGTGCCGCGCGCGCTCGCTGGCTCGGTCGCGGGCAGGATCTTGCGCAGCACCGGCTCCGCCGCGACGAGGAGCTGGTAGAGGGGGCCGCGCTCGTCCGGGTGGAGCAAGACCCCCTCGATCTCCTCCGGCGTGAGCGGCCGGGTCGGGGCCGTCTGCGCCTGCAGCCGCGCCCCGCGGACGTAGGCCCGGTCCTCGTCGGTGGCGCAGCCGAGGAGGTCCATCAGGCTGCGGACGATGAAGATGCGGTCGGGGGCCTTCTGCCACTCGAAGACGCGCAGCACCGCGCGATAGGACTCGAGGCGGAAGGGATCCCGCTCGAGCCGGGCGCGGTGCACGGTGAGCGCCGAGGCGAGGTGGGCGTTCAGCCCGCGCAGGTCGCGGGCGGCGAGGAGCAGCTCGGACATGCGCTGCGTCGCCTCGAGGTCGCCGGGGTCGAGCGCGAGCGCCCGGCGGCAGGCCTCGACGCCGCTCTTCAGGTCCTTGAAGCCCGTCGCGTGGATGTGCGCCAGGCGCAGGTGGTAGGCCTTCAGTCGGTTGCGGTCGTCGTCGCGCTGGATGAGGAGCTCGGTCGCGCGCGCCGCCGGAACCCAGTCCTCCTCGCGGACGAGCAGCGAGGAGAGGCGCGTCAGCGCGCCGAGGTCGTGGCCATCGAGCTCGAGGACCTTGCGGTACTCGGCGATCGCCTTCGACGGCGCGTCCATCTTCTCCTCCCAGATCAGCCCGAGCTCGAAGTGGAGTGCCTTGAGGAGGATCGGATCGTCGGTGAGCGCGACCAGACGGTGGTCCGCCTGCGCGAGCGACATGTAGTCCGACTCCGCGCGACAGAGCTCGGCGAGCGTGGTGAGGAGGCCGATGTCGGTCGGGTCGAGCTCCAGCGCCCGGCCGATCGCCTCGCGAGCGGCGCCGAGGTCGCCGAGGCGAGAGCGCTGCAGGTCCGCCACCCGGGCGAGCGTGTTCTTCACCTGATCCGGGTGCTCCGCGTTCGCGGCGACGTGCTCGAGGAGCGCCACGAGCTCGTGCCACTCGCGGCGCGTGGTGAAGAGCGCGCTGAGCGCGCCCTCGGCGGCGCGGTGCCGCGGTGCCACGGCGAGGACGCCGCGGTAGGCGGCGATGGCCCGCTCCTGATCGGCGCAGCGCTGATGCCAGGCGAGCCCCGCGTCGTAGAGGCAATCGGCCCGGCGCGCGGCGTCCTTGCTCGCGGCGGCCTCGGCCTCGAGGGCCAGCGCCACGCCGGCGCCGTCACCCTCGGCGGCCGCGGCGCGGCTCCAGCTGCGCGTCGCGGGGAGGTAGGCCGGCATCGACTGGGTCGCCAGCCGGAACGGCTCGATGGCCCGCGTGCCCTCGCCGCGCGCCGCCTCGGCGCAGCCGACGCCGACCAGGAAGGCTGCCTGCTCGGCGCCGTTCTGCGAGGTCTTCACCAGGCGCGTCAGCACCTGGACGAGGCCCTCGGCGTTGCCGGTGGCGCGGTAGTGGCGCTCGATCACGTCGAGCGCCTCGGGGTGCGTCGGGTGGCGCTCGAGCACCTCGTACGCGCTGTGGGCGGCGCCCTGGAGGTCACCCTGGCGGTCCTCCTTCAGCGCGGCGATGGTGAGCGCGCAGGCCAGGCGGTAGTCCTGGTCCTCGCTCGGGTAGCGGATCAGCTCGAGGACGGACGCGAGCTTGTCCCAGCTCTCGATGCGTCCGAGCAGGACCTCCAGCTGGTGGAGCGCGATGCGGCTGCGGGGCGCGAGCTCCAGCGCGTGCTCCAGCGCCTCGACCGCGCGGTCGAGATCGTGCTCGGCGAGGCCCCAGAGGTAGGCGAGCTTGTGCTGGATGACGAGCTTGCCGAGCGGGTCCGCCGTGGTCTGCAGCTCGCTGCTGAGGAGCTGGGTCAGGCTCTGGCGATCGCCGATCGCGGCGTAGAGGCGCGCGAGCTGGTGGAAGGCCGCGTCGTCGTCGGAGGCGGCCACCGCGCGGCGCAGGTACTCGACGGCCAGCGCCGGGCGCTGCCCGTGCTGGAGGACCTCCGCGAGGCGGCGGTGGTGCAGCGACTGGGCGCGGCCGGAGGTCGGCAGAGGGAGCTTCTGCAGGAGCCCGAGGAGCTCGGCGTGGCGCCCGGTGCGCCGGTAGATGCGGACCAGCTGATCGGCGGCGGCCGCGGCCTGACCGGCGTTCGGTCCCGCCGAGGCGGGGAGCTGGGCGCTGAGGTTCAGCGCGTCGGTGTAGGCGCGCGCGGCCTCCTCCGGGCGGCGCAGCGTCTCGACGAGCACGCGCCCCATCTTCATCAGCAGCCAGATCCGGTGGAGCGGGTCCTCGGTGTGCTCGAGCTCGCGCTGGTGCAGGCGGAGCAGGTCTGTGTGCCGACCGGCGTTGTGCAGGATGCGGCCGGCCGCCATCAGCGCGGGCTGGTGCGAGGGGGCGTCCTCGAGGACCTCGAGGTAGGTCTGTAGCGCCGCGTCGAGATCGCCGAGCTGCTGAGCCTGCACCTCCGCGGCCTCGACCAGCAGCCCGACGCGCCGCCAGCGATCCATCGTCTGGTCGGCGTCGGAGCGCAGGATCGCGACCAGATCCGGCCACCGGCTGCCGATCGCGTAGAGGCGGTGCAGCGCGCGCATCGCGTGCGGGTTGCCGGGCTCGATCGCGACCAGCCTCTCGTAGCTGCTCAGCGCCGCGGCCGGGTCCTTCAGGTTCTGCTCCCAGATGTCCGAGATGCGGCGGAGGAGCTGGATGCGCTCCTCGCGGTCGCTGGTGTAGGCGAGCTGCTGCTCGTAGATCGCGACCAGGTCCTCGAACCGCTC
This sequence comes from Myxococcota bacterium, assembly GCA_022710245.1. The sequence goes on along the minus strand of JAKLHH010000497.1, from coordinate 1,316 downwards.
GAGGGTGGTGTGGACGCGGGAGACGCCGCGGATGGCCGGGCGGAAGCCGGGGACCAGCGTGAGCGCCTGCTCGTAGAACTCCAGGGCGCGCTGCCGATTGCCGAGCCGGGTCTCGAAGATCTCGCCGATGCGGAACGCCGTCGCGGCGCGGCGCGACGGGTCAGTGAAGAGATCGAGCTCGTCGGAGAGGAGCCCGACCAGCTCGTCCCAGCGGTCGCGCCTGGTGTAGAGGCGGCCGAGCAGCCGGCGTGCCTGCACGTTCTCCGGGCTCAGGGTGACCGCGTGACGGAGCGCGGCGATGGCGCCGTCGGGGTCGTGCAGGCGGGTGAGCCGCACCTGGCCGAGGCGGTAGGCGAGCACCGAGGACTCGGCGCGATCCCCCTCGAGGCTGGCGGCGCGGTCGAGGGAGGTCGCCAGATCGTCCCAGCGCTTCTCACCCTCGTAGAGATCCGCGAGGTCGAGGAGCAAGGCGCGGTCCTCGGGCGCCTGCTGGGAGGCGCGCTCCAGCGCGGCGATGGCCAGCGTCGGGTTGCGCAGCCGGTCGCGGTAGTTGCGCGCCGCCTCCCAGAGCGCGGCGGCGGCCGCCGGACCGGTCTCCACCTCGGCGAGGGACTCGCAGAGCCGGGCGACGGCTGGGTAGTCCCGGTTGACGCGGGCGGTGCGGAGCAGCGCCTGCAAGGCGTGGAGGTTGGTCGGCGAGGTGTTGAGCGCCGTGCGGTAGAGGACCGCGGCGCCCTCCGTGTCGCGGAAGTGGTCCTCGCGGATCCGGGCGAGCTGGCAGTGCATCGCCGAGCGGAGCGCGGGATCCTCGACGCTGCGTGTGCGCCGCTGCAGGAGCTGCTCGAGCTCGCCGAGCTCGCCGGTCCGCCGGTAGATCGCTGCCAGCGCGTCGAGGACCACGGGGTCGTTCGGATCGAGCTTGAGCGCGCGCAGCAGATCCTCGGCCGCGCCGAGGACGTCGTCCAGGGCCTGGCTCTTGAGGGCAGCGCGCTCCGCGAGGATGGCGACCTTCTCCTCGGCCGAGCTGCTCGCGCTCAGCTCGGCCTCGAGCACCTGCACGCAGGCCGCGTGGTCGCCGCGCCGCGAGAGCTGCCGGGACAGCGCGCGCGCGTTGGCAGCGAGCCCGGGGAACCGGTCGTAGCTCTCGCGATAGGCCGCGAGCGCCTCCTCCTGTCGGTCGGGGTGGGCCTCGTAGAGGCGGCCGAGCTCGTAGAGCAGCGCCGCGGCGCGCCGCGCGGAGGAGGCCGCGCCCGCCTCGCGGCGGAGCTGCAGCGCGAGCCCGTCGACCTGCCCCTGGGCGGCGGGGGGCGGCTCGC
>JAKLHH010000496.1 GCA_022710245.1 Myxococcota bacterium | reverse complement strand
CCGTACTTGCCGCCGCTGCAGGTCTCGATGCCGGTGCCGCACGCCGTCTGGCAGGGCCGCGTCAGGTTCTCGTCGGTCTGACCGTCGCAGTTGTTGTCCTTGCCGTCGCAGACCTCGACCTGCGGGGCAGCCTCGCCCTGGCAGGCGCTCCAGGTCCCGCCGGTGCAGACCTGGGTGCCGGCCTGGCACTCGCCGGCGGTGATGCCGCAGGAGCGGCTCTCACCCTCGACGCAGGTGCAGCCCTCGTCGACGGTGCCGTCGCAGTTGTTGTCCTTGCCGTCGCAGACCTCGGCGGCCGGCGTCGGTGCCGTGCAGCCCGCCCAGGTGCCGTTCTGGCAGGTCTCGACGCCGGTGCCGCAGGAGCCGGTGCAGGCGCGCGAGAGGCCGTCGTCGATCTTGCCGTTGCAGTCGTTGTCGATGCCGTCGCACTTCTCTGCGGTGATCAGCTTGGCGACGCTCTGCAGCGCGCCGACCAGCGTGGCCGGGTCGTTCGCCTGGTAGTAGCAGTTGTCGCTGGCGGCGTAGTTGCTCTGGGTCACGTTGCAGCTGGCGCTGATCTTGGTCTTCGCCGCGTCGGCCATCTTGTTCAGGGTCAGCGCGTCGACCGACTCGCCGAAGCCGACCACGTAGGTGGTGATGCCGAGCGACTTCAGGGTCGCGGTGGAGCTGACCGGCAGGAAGCGCGTCGCCGCGTCGTAGGGGTCACACCACTGCCAGCCGTCGCTGATCAGCAGGACGTTGTTGCTGTAGGCCGAGTCGTGGAGCTCGGCGAGCTTGGCGGCCGCGTCGAGCGTCTGCGACATCGGGGTCCAGTTGCCGGCGGAGGGGGGCGGGTCGATCAGCGCGGCGTTGATGGCGGCGGCGTTGTTCGGGCCGATCGGCACCTTCACCGATCCCGGACCGCACTGGTTCGGGTTGGGGAAGACCATCAGGCCGAAGTTGATGCTGCCCTGGTAGGCAGAGAGCACCTGGGCCAGCGCGGTCTTGGCCACCTCCCACTTGGTCTTCGACCCGACGCTGCCGGTCACCATGCTGGAGGACTTGTCCAGCACGATGAGGACGCGGGGCGCCTTGCAGGTGTTGCTCGGAACGGCGAGGGCCGTTGTGGTCAGCAGCGAGAGCGAGAGCACCGACATGACCGCCATGGTCACACGCATTGACATCCTCCGTTCACCTACATCTGCTACGCAGCACGCCGTATGCCAGATCCTGGGGGCAGGTGTCTACACAAAGATCCGCCCGTAAGATCTGGCCACAGTGTGGCGCGACGCAGCAGCGGTGTGGGGTGGCTCACGAAGAGCCTCCGGAATCCGGCTACCCGACGAGCCTCTCGGTGGCCACCCCGCCAGCCGCGCAAACGGCTGTTTGCAGGGCTGGGAGACACGTCGCCGGGGCGCGCCCGGGCCTGCCGCACGACGAGCGCGATACTTGTTCACCGGGCTTGTGTGGTCTATGAGTGGGGCAAGCAAGGAGTCCGATCATGTCGAGGATCGCCTGGCTGTTGCCGCTCGTGCTGCTCGCCGCCTGCCCCGAGGAGAAGACGAAGCCCAAGACCGACGACCCGCCGTCCGAGCCTGCGCCGCCCCCGCCGCGCGTGGACCTCGCCTTCGTGCAGAAGGCGATGGGCCCCGGCTTCGCGCTCGCCAACCACCCCCTGGTCGACGACCTCGACCCGCGCCCCGGTGTGGAGGCGCTCGTCGCGATCCATCAGGGCGGCAAGCGCTACCAGGTCGCGGTGGTGCGCGGCGATCACCAGGTGCTGGCGCGCGCGCCGCTGGCTGGCAAGGTGCTCGGCCAGACGGACCTGACCTGGGTCGGCGACTTCCGGCCGGCGCCGCTGCTGCCCGACGGGAAGAAGGCCTTCCTGATGCCGATCGAGACCCTCGTCTACCACCGCTCGGTCTGCGGCATCCTCGCCTTCCGCTACCGGGCCGAGGCGCTCTCGGTGGTCGGCGAGTTCTCCACCAGGTGCTGGCGCAAGGAGGCCGGGGGCGAGGGCGGCGATCCGTTCTCGATGATGTCGGTCAAGCGCGAGGGCGACGCCGCGATCGTGGAGACCAAGGACGAGGGCGGCGAGACCTCCCGCTACACGTGGGACGCGACCAGCAACGCGTTCTCCTCGCCGACCGCGGGCAAGTCGGGCGCCAAGCAGCGCTAGAGAGAGTCTGCGACAGCGAGTGGTTCAGGGGAGCTTGAACCCGCCCGCCCGGTACTTCGCCAGCACGCCCCCGCACGCGTTCTTGTAGTCCTTGCACGCCGAGATGGAGACCGCCTCACCGGGGCACTCCCACTGCGTGCCGGTCTTGCAGACGCGGTGGACCGTCTTCGTCCCGGTGCAGCCGCCGACGCAGCAGAGGTCCGGCGCCGGGTCGGGCTCCTCGGAGCCGATGCCGACCTTGCCGCAGAAGTCGATCGGCGTGCAGGCATACTGCGGGGAGGCGCAGGCGTCCTCGGGGACGGCGTGATCGCAGACCCAGACGCCCTTCTTGCACGTGCGTGGCGTCCACCCCTCCGTGCCCCGGCCGCAGGTCTCGCCCGCGCAGCACTTGGGGCCGCTCGGCTCCGAGGCGCCCTCCTCGGTGCAGGCCGTCACGTCGTCGTCGCTGCAGCCCGAGGGGCCGAGCGTGAAGACCATGGAGAGCGTGAGGGTGGTCAGGATGGTGAGACAGCTGCGCATGCGCTCCTCGAGACCCCGGAGGCTCAGGCCTCCTTGTTGTCCAGGTAGGCGATGTGCTGCACCAGGGCGAGGAGCTTCTCCTTCAGCCCCGGCGACGGATCGATGAACCGCACGCCCATCCCGGGCTCCGGCGCCTCGAAGTGCCCCATCCTGAGCGGGCTGATCCACATCACCTCCCCCTCGGCGTCGACGACCGTGCCCTCGCCGGGGAGCTGGAAGCGGAGCGTGATGTGGCTCCCCACCGCGTAGGGGCTGTTCGAGCGGACGAAGAGGCCGAGCGCGCTGAGGTCGGTGATGTACGCGTAGAGGAAGGTGCCCTCCCAGCGGTAGTCGACGGGCAGGTCGACCACCACGCGCTCTGCCTGCCGCCGGTCACGCCGCTCGCGGCGCTCGACGGGGATCGGACCCGAGGGAGCTCTGCGTCGATCAGGCTTCTTCTTCACGCGACACCTCGCCTCGCCGGACACGCGATCTACCAGCACCGCTGATCTAGCGCGATCCGCCCTCCGCTTTCAATGGGAGTCAGCGTCCGCGGGAGCGCGAGGCGGCCGCGGCGCCGCCAGCTGTCCGCAGGCGGCGGCGATCTCCTGGCCACGGCTGCGGCGGACGTAGGTGGGGAGGTCCTTGTCGCGGAGCCGCTCGGCGAAGGCCTCCACGGCCTCGTCGTCGGGGCGCAGGAGCGGACCGGCCAGGACCGCGGCTGGCTCCCGGGCCGCCCCGAGCCCGTGGCCTGGGTTGAAGGGGATCAGGTTCACCTTGCAGGGGATGCGGTCGAGCAGGCGCGGCAGCCGCCGCGCGTCGGCGGGCGTGTCGTTGAGCCCGGCGAGGAGCACGTACTCGAAGGTGATGCGCCGCCGCCGCGGGAGCGGGTACGCGCGCAGCGCCTCCATCAGCACCGGCAGGGGCCAGCGCTTGTTGACCGGCATCAGCTGGCCGCGCAGCTCGTCGGTGGTGGCGTTGAGCGACACGGCGAGCCCGAGCTGCCGGTTGCGACGGCCGAGCTCCTCGATCCCGGGGACCACGCCGGCGGTGGAGACGGTGATGCGGCGCGGGGAGAAGTTGGCGCCGAGATCGCAGCAGAGGAGCTCCACCGCCTCGAGGACCGCCTCGAGGTTGAGGAGCGGCTCGCCCATCCCCATGAAGACCAGGTTGGAGATGCGCGGGGGCCCGGCGGCCTCCCCCTCCCCCTCCTCCTCCTCACGCTTCGTCGGGTCGCCCGCCCCGCCCGCCAGCAGCGCCCGCGCCCTGTAGACCTGGTCGACGATCTCACCCGCGTCGAGGCTGCGCGCGAGCCCCATCCCCGCGGTGGCGCAGAAGCGACAGCCGAGCCCGCAGCCGACCTGCGTGCTCAGGCACTGGGTCAGCTTGCCCTCCTCGGGGATCAGCACCGTCTCCACGGCGGCGCCGTCGGCGCAGCGCAGCCGCAGCTTGCGCGTCCCGTCGGGCGCGGCGAGCTCGGCGTCGACCTCGAGCGGCGCCAGGCTCGCCACCTCCGCCAGCCGCCCGCGCAGCTCCCGCGAGAGCGTGGTCATCGGCTCGAAGGAGGTGACCCCCTGGCCGTGGATCCAGCTGAAGAGCTGCCGCGCGCGGAAGGGCGGGAGCCCGAGCCCGAGGACGAAGCGCTCGAGGCCGCCGAGGCTGAGGCCGCGGAGGGCGACCTTGGCCGGCGGCGTGCGCGCCGGGCCCTCACCGCCGGGACCGCGGGTCATCGCGAGGCCGCCGTCACCAGCCGAGGCCGTTCAGCTCGCAGGGCGCGAAGAAGTAGGCGATCTCCGTGCGCGCGGTCTCCGGCGCGTCCGAGCCGTGCACCGCGTTCTGCTCGATGTTGCTGCCGAAGCGCTTGCGGATGGTGCCCTCGGCCGCCTTGGCCGAGTCGGTGGCGCCCATGATCTCCCGGTTGCGGGCGATCGCGCCCTCTCCCTCGAGGACCATGGCCATGATCGGCCCCGACGACATGAACTCGCAGAGCGTCTTGAAGAAGGGGCGCTCGCGGTGCACGGCGTAGAAGCCCTCGGCCTGGGCGCGGCTGAGGCGGAGCATGCGGGCGCCGACCACGCGCAGGCCACCGCGCTCCAGCATCTCGATGATGGCGCCGATGGCGTTCTTGCGCACGGCGTCGGGCTTGATCAGGGACAGCGTTCGTTCGGTCATGGCGGGCTCTCCGTAGGTTGTTGGTCGCGGCGGCTACGCCCGACCGCCCGACCTGGGCGGCGCCGCTCAGGTCGTCTGGGCCGCATTCATACCACAGCGCCGCCCTCGCTCAAGCCCCGTCGGGTGCGATCGCTCCCCGTCGGTCGCTCGGGTGGTTCGAGCGGCGGCGCGTGGGGACCTCCGCTCGCGGGCCGTCGCGGCCGTCGCCAGGCCCGCGCCACTCGAGTCGCCTGCCCTTGACCGGCGCCACCTCATGCTCGGAGTCATGGCGGCGCGCGCCACTGGTGCCCCGTCCCGATCCTGGTAAAATCCGCTCTGGCGTGTGGGGTCCTCATGAGACCAGGTCGCGGTCCACGGCTCTCGGAGCTCATCGACATCGGCGCGCTGGAGCGCCTCCTCGGCATGCACCACGGGCTGGCGGGCGTCCCGGTGCAGCTGATCGACGTGCGGCAAGAGGGCAGCGCGACGGGCGCCGTCGACCCCCAGCGCTGCCACCGCGAGGCGCTGCGCCTCGCCTCTCAGCGCGACCCGCGGGTGGTCACCGCCCGCTGCGAGCACGGGCTGTGGAGCGCCGCGGTGCCGCTGATCATCGACGGCGAGCACCTGGGGACGCTGCTCCTCGGGCTCTTCCGCTACGACGATGACCCGCCCCCGCCGGTGACGGACAGCAGCCCGCACGCCGGGCTGGAGCAGGTGCCGTGCCTCCCCCGGGCGCGCGTGCGCGGCATCCTCGAGCTCCTCTCGGCGCTCACCGCGGTGATCGCCAGCGCGGCCAGCCGCGAGCAGGGAGAGCCGGCCTCCGACGAGGAGGACGGCTCCTTCCACGCCCGCGACCACCTGGAGAAGCTGATCAACGCCATCGCCGACCCGCTCTTCGTCAAGGACCGGCGCCACCGCTGGGCCTTCCTGAACGACGCCTACTGCCAGTTCATGGGCTACTCGCGCGAGGCGCTCCTCGGCAAGACCGACCACGACTTCTTCCCAGGCCAGGAGGCCGACCTCTTCTGGGAGAAGGACGAGCTCGTCTTCCAGACCGGGCGCGACAACCTGAGCGAGGAGAACTTCACCGACGCGCAGGGGGTGACCCACACCATCCTCACCCGCAAGTCCCTCTACCGGCACCGGGACGGCGAGCAGTACATCGTCGGCACCATCCGCGACATCAGCGAGCGCAAGCTGACCGAGCAGGCGCTGATCCGCTCGCAGCAGCTCGCCGCCGTGGGCACGCTCGCCGCGGGGGTGGCCCACGAGTTCAACAACATCAACACCAGCGTGATGGGCAACCTGCAGTTCATG
>JAKLHH010000495.1 GCA_022710245.1 Myxococcota bacterium | reverse complement strand
GTCACCGTGGCGCACCGTCACCAGCGCGGGGCCGTCGAGCTTGCCGGTCACGTCCGCGCCTTTATGGTATACCCGGATCGGCTCCATCGGCGACATGTCGTCGAAGACGACCATTGATTTCGTGCCGACCAGCACAATCTCGCGCTCCTTGTGCGGGTCGAGCCAGGAGAGCTGGATCTGCGCCATCGTGCGGTCGGGGAAGCGCAGGTTGACGAAGACCACGTCCTCGATGCCCGGCTGCAGATAGCACTCGCCGCGCGCCGAGACCTCCTCGGGGCTCGCCTGCAGGAGCTCGAGGACGATGCCGAGGTCGTGCGGCGCGAAGCTCCAGAGCGCGTTCTCGTCGCGGCGGACGCGGCCGAGGTTCACCCGCGAGGCGTACATGTAGTAGACCCGGCCGAGCTCGCCGGCCGCGATCAGCTGACGCAGCCGCTCCACCGCCGGGTGAAAGAGCATCAGGTGGCCGACCATCAGCTGCCGCGAGGCGCGCTCGGCCTCGGCGACCATCTCCTCGGCCTGCGCCACCGAGATCGCCATCGGCTTCTCGACGAGGACGTGCTTGCCGGCCCGGAGCGCGGCCAGCGTGTGCGCGTGGTGGTGCGCGGCGTTGGTCGCGATCACGACCGCGCGCAGCTCGGGGTCGGCGAGCGCCTCGGCGAGCTCGGCGGTGACCCGGGCCTCCGGCGCGGCCCGCGCCGCCCGCCGCCGCGCCTGCTCGTCGATGTCGCAGACCCAGGTGAGCCGCGCCTCGGGGAGCGCCTGCAGGTTGCGGACGTAGTTGCGTCCCCAGTAGCCGGCGCCGACGACGGCGACGGTGACGGGTGTGCTGTCCTTGGCGACGCCCTTCGGCGGCGCCTCCTTCGGCTCGCTCATCGCAGCTCCTCGAGCGCCTCGCCCGCGCGGTAGCGGGCGCCGCACTCGGGGCAGACGAGCGCGCCGGCCTCCTCGCGCAGCGTGATCCCGCAGCGGCAGACCCAGCCCGATTGCCGCCCCGGCACGCCGAGGACCAGCGCGTACGCCCGCACGTCGCGCGTCACCACCGCGCCCGCGCCGACCAGCGCGTAGGCGCCGACGGTGTGACCGCAGAGGATGGTGCTGTTCGCGCCGAGGGTCGCGCCCTTGCAGATCCGCGTCGGGCGGTACTCGTTCTTCCGCTCGATGAAGGCGCGCGGCACGATCACGTTGGTGAAGACCATCGACGGCCCGCAGAAGACCTCGTCCTCGAGGGTGACCGCGTCGTAGACCGAGACGTTGTTCTGGATCTTGACCCGGTCGCCGATGACGGCCGTGGCGCCGACGAAGACGTTCTGGCCGAGGATGCAGCGCTCGCCGAGGCGCGCGCCCTTCATCACGTGGCAGTAGTGCCAGATCTTGGTGCCCCGGCCGATGATGGCGCCGGGATCGACGGTGGCGGTGGGGTGAATGAAGACGTCAGGATGCTCGCTCATGAGCGTCCTTATACGCCATCCCTGCCTGGAGTGGAACTGCGCCCGTGCGCTGCGCTCCGCCCCTCGACAAGGGCGAATCAGCGCCGGAACCGCTCGCGCTCGAGCTCCAGCCGGCGCGCCCAGTCGCGCGCCCAGAGCAGGAGGTCCCAGGGGTCGAGGCCGAGCGCCTCGAGGGGGCTCGCCGCCGACTGCACCAGCCGGCTCGCTGCCTCCGCGCCGGGGAGCAACGCGCCGAGCCGCGTGCCCGCGAGGAGCTTGCCCGCGAAGCGCGCCGAGCGCGTGGCCGCCTCGGCCACCGCGCCTGCCCCGACCAGCGCGAGGAGCCACGACGGCGCGGGGTCGAGGAGCGCGGTCCGCGCGGCGAGCGCCCGCGCGACGGCGGAGCGGTCGCCGGCGACGAGCTCGTGCCAGACGCGGAGCGGCAGGAAGACGCCGAGGTGCGGCGGCGCCAGGCGGTCGGCCACCGCGCGCAGCACCGCCGGCGCGTCGCGCCGGAGGTCGGAGAAGAGGACGCGATCCGCGATCGCCGCGTGCGTGGTCACCAGCGTGACGTCGCCGCCGCGCTTCACCGCGATCAGCGAGGTCCACGGCCGCCCGCCCTCGGTCAGGTAGAAGACCAGGCTGCGGTCGTCGGGGAGCACCGTGTTGAAGGTCGTCTGCAGGAGCGCGGGGCTGGGCAGCGGGAGCGTGGCGCCGATCGGCGGGTCGAGGTGCACGCTCTTGCCGAGCGCGCCGCGGAGCACCCGCGCCAGCGCGAGGAGCTGCGCCACCTGGTCGTCGTTCGGGTTCACCGCGGCCTGCGCCTCCGCCCAGAGCGCGGCGAGCGCCTCGGTCTCCACCGCGGCCACGAAGGGCAGGCCGTGCCGCTCCCGCAGCGCGCGCAGCGCCTCGGGGGTCACGGCCGGCAGGTCGCCCTGCTCGCGTCCTGCGGACGCTCCGCGATGGAGGGCGAGCTCGCTGGCGGGCAGCGTGCCGCCGCCCCAGCGCACGATGCGGACGACGCGCCCTCCCTTGAGCAGCACCAGCGCGGGCATCGCCGGCGAGAGCGCGAGGCTCGGCGTCGGCGCCGCCGCGGGGCGCGCGAACCGCGCGAGCGGGCTCCACCCCATCGGCTGGGGGTCGCCTCCAGGCGGCGGGTGCATCAGGCGGTGGAGGTTCGTCCAGTGCTCGGGGTCGAGGTCGCGGAGCTCGAGGTCGCGGCTGATCACGCACCACCTCCCGCGACCCCCGCGCTCGTGCTCCGCGAGGCGGCCTGACCCTCGCCGGCTCGCGCGCGCTCCTCGAGGGCGAGCCGGGCCAGGCGCACCTGGCCGGCCGCGAGGTGCACGCCGCTCGCGAGATCGAGCGGGGCGCCATCGAGCGCGTCGAAGAGGCGCCCCTCGAGGGCGAGCCCCGGGACCCGCGCGCTCACCTCGCGCGGGCCGTGGTTCGCCAGGAAGAGCGCCGCCACGCGCCCACCCTCGCGCAGGAGCGCGAGCTCGACCTCGGCGGGCTCGCGCTCGACGGCGACCAGCCCGAGCGCCGCGGCCTCCGCCGCGAGGACGCGCGGGAGCTCGGCCTCGCTCGCCAGCACGTGGCCAGGGAGCTCGCGCGCGAGCGGTCGCATCGCCCCGTCGAGGCGCGGCCGCCGCGGCGCCAGGATCAGGCGCCCACCCCCGGCGACGAAGCGCCCCAGCTCCTCGAGCAGCTCCGCGTCCATGAAGTCGAAGCTCGGCGCCAGGAGGAGCCGCAGCCCGCCGGCCGCCGCCCGCGCCAGCGCCCCCGGCTGCACGCGGCAGTAGCCGAGCCCCAGGCTCCCGAGCGCCTCCTCGGCGAGGCGCGAGAGGCGCGCGTGCTCCAGCGCGAGGGGCGCCTCGAGCCCGCTCCGCTCGTCGCTGGCCAGCTCCTCGGCGCCGAGCCCGACGAGCGCGAGCGCGGCCTGCGGCAGCGGATCGAGGAGCGAGGCGCAGCGCTCGAGGCGCGCGTACTCCGGGACCTCGAGGAGGCCGAGCGGCGCCTCTCGCGTGAGCTCGGGGAGGCGCGCGTCCTTCACCGCGGCGATCAGGCGGCGCAGCGCCTCGTAGCGCTGCCCGCGCCGGGCGCCGGTCGGGCCGATCGGCGCGCCGTACCAGCGATCGCGCTCGACCAGCATGTGGAGGTTCCACCCGCGCGCGCCGTGCATCAGCGCGGCCAGCGGCGCGCGGAGCTCGTCCGCGGGTCCGCCCGGCAGCCAGAGCGGCGAGCCCCCGAGGCCCAGCTCGGCGACGTAGGGCAACCGGCTCGAGCCGGCCAGGCGGAGGACGCTGCGGCGCAGGCTGTCCGCGCTCCGCGCGTGGGCGTGGAGGGTGGTCCCGGCCAGGTCGACGACGCGCTCGGCCCCGGCGATCCCCGAGCCGCCCTCGAGGCCGGCCGCGAGATCATGGAGCAGCGGCACCTCGACGCCGGCCGCGCGCAGCACCCCACCGAGGACGCCGAGGGTCCGCAGCTGGAGGTCCTCCTTGAAGGCCAGCCAGTCGAGGTGCGGCACCAGCGCCGCCAGCGCCTCCGCGTCGAAGCGGCGCGGGGGCTCGAGCTCCGCGAGCGGCGTCCCGCGGTAGCCCTCGGGCAGGCCGTCCGGGTGGCGCTCGCCGAGGAAGGCGCGGTAGCGCGCGATCGCCTCGCGGTGGTAGTCCTGATCGTAGGCCGCGGCGCGCAGCCAGCCGCCGCCCTCGACCTGCACCCCGACCACCGGCCCCGCCGGCCAGCAGCGCGGCGCGAGGAAGGCCCCGACCGCGGCCAGCCAGCCGCCCGCCTCCTCGAGGAAGCGCTCGCTCGCGTAAGAGGGGAGCGGGGTGAAGCGCGGCGGGAGCGGCAGCAGCACGCGGCCGCCGTCGGGCCCCCGCGCCAGGCAGCGCTCGTCGCGCAGCACGCGCTCGGGCAGACCGCCACCGGTCAGCTCCTCGCTCAGGCTCGGCCCCGGGCGCAGCAGGACGAGGAGCCGGCGCTCGGCGCAGGCGTCGAGGAAGCCGCCGAGGTCGCGCTCCCAGCGATCGCTCCCCGCCTTGCCCTCGAGGTCGAGGTGGCCGCCCGGCCGCTCGTGGATCGACCAGGGGACGGTGCTCTCCACGAGCGGCAGGCCGAGCTCGACGACCGCGTCGAGGCAGGCGCCCCAGTGGCGGCGTGGGAGCTGGAAGTAGTGCACGGCGCCCGAGAGGAGGGGGACCTCGCGCGGCGCCGCGCCCTCACCGCCTCGCAGGCACAGGCCAGTGGCGCCGATGGTCACGCGGTCGCTCGTCATCGGGGGGGAAGGTAGCGCGCATGGTGGCTCGCGTCCAACGCTGAGAGGCCACGGCGGGAGTAGCGTGGAGGCGGGAGGGGGAGTTATCATCGCGCTCATCGGGAGGCCTTCATGAGCGAACCGGTCGTCGGCATCGACCTGGGCACGTCGAACACCGTCATCGCCGTCGTCGAGGGCAACAAGGCCCACGTCATCCCCGACAAGAAGGGCAACCGCATCCACCCCTCGGTGGTCTCCTTCCACCCGAAGGGGATGGTCCTGGTCGGGCAGGAGGCGAGCCGCCGCCGCGTGGTCGACCCGCTCAACACCATCTACTCGGTCAAGCGCCTGATCGGCCGCACGCACCGCTCCGAGGCGGTGCAGACCGCGATGAAGCGGGCCTCCTACAAGATCGTCAAGGGCGACAACGAGCAGCCGATGATCGTCGCCCGCGGCAACGAGTACACGATCCCCGAGATCTCGGCCTTCGTCCTGCGCCACGTGAAGGCGCTCGCCGAGGAGTACATGGGCACCAGCATCCGCAACGCGGTGATCACGGTGCCGGCGAACTTCAACGACGCGCAGCGCGAGGGGACCAAGTCGGCCGGCGTCATCGCCGGGCTCAACGTGATGCGCATCCTGAACGAGCCCACCGCGGCCTCGCTCGCCTACGGCTACGGCCAGTCGATGAAGTCGAAGGTCGCGATCTACGACTTCGGCGGCGGCACCTTCGACATCACCGTCCTGCAGCTGAACGACCGCATCTTCGAGGTGCTCTCCACCGCCGGCGACACCTTCCTCGGCGGCGACGACATCGACGAGCGCCTGGTCAAGCACATGTCGGAGCTCTTCCTCCGCCAGACGCGCATCGACCTCAACACCAACATCACCTCGATCGCCCGCCTGCGCGCCGTCGCCGAGCAGGTCAAGCGCCAGCTCAGCACGCGGACCAAGGCGGTGGTGCAGGTGCAGGAGATCGCCTACGGCTCCGGCGGCCGCCCGCTCGACCTCAACTTCACCCTCACCCGTGACGAGCTCAACAGCATCTGCAAGGACCTGGTGCAGCGCTCCTTCCTCATCTGCGACGAGGCGATGACCCTCGCCAGCATGGCCCCCTCGCAGCTCGACGACGTCGTCCTCGTCGGCGGCACCACGCGCATGCCGATCGTGCGCGAGGGCGTCAGGGGCTACTTCGGGATGGACCCGCACGCCAACATCAACCCCGACGAGGTCGTCGCGGTGGGCGCCGCGATCCAGGCCGCCACCCTCGCGCGCAGCTCCAGCGCCGAGGGCGGCTCGGTGCTCCTCGACGTCACCCCCCGCGGCCTCGGCATGGCGGTCGTCGGCGGCTTCGCCGACACCATCATCGCCCGCAACGCGCAGATCCCCGTCGAGCAGACCCGGCTCTTCACCACCAGCCAGGACTTCCAGGAGGCGGTGCGGCTGCA
>JAKLHH010000494.1 GCA_022710245.1 Myxococcota bacterium | reverse complement strand
GACGACGGGGATGTTCTCCCGGAAGTCGTGGATGTCGATGTCGAGCGAGAAGAAGCCGAGCGTCGGGAAGAGGAACCAGTCGCTCTTCTGCGGGATGGTGTAGAAGCCGATCCGGTACCCACGCGAGGAGGCGCGGCCCGAGGCGACGGTGTAGCTGGCGCCGAAGGAGTCCCGCGCCGTCGAGTTGACCCACGCAGCGCCCATGAAGTAGCCCGCCTCCAGCCCGCTGAAGACCGAGAGGTACTTGTGGAAGATCCCGCGCGCGGTGGTCGGCTGCTTCGCGCGCGTGATCAGCCGCCAGTCGCCGGCGCGCTCGAGGGTGATCCGGGTCTCGTCGCGCGGTGGCGGGAGGCTGGAGCCGACGACCTCGCCCTGCAGCTCGTCCTCGCCGCGGGCCTCGGTCCAGCTCGCGGGCTTCGCCAGGACGCCGTCGAGCCGCGCGCGCAGGCGGGCCGCGAGCTGCTCGCGGAGGATCCGCCAGGCGTCCTCGAACGCGCGGTTCGACGCGTCGTTGCGCCACCAGGAGGCCCAGTGGATCCGGTACGGCACCGTGACCTGGATCTGGATCGACGCGAGCGCGTGGTCCTCCAGCAGGGCCGCGGCGGCGCGGCTCGCCGGACCGCTGGCGGGGGCGCTGGCCGGGCCGACGTCGCCGTGGTCCCCGAGCGCGCCGGGCTCGAGCTCGCCAGCCAGCCGGGGTTCGCTCAGCTGGACGGAGGCCGAGAGGCGCGCGACGCCAGACTGCGGCACCAGCGGGAAGAGCCCGCAGGTGAGCGCGGCGATCGCGTCGAAGAAGTAGGTCTGGTGTGAGCTCCAGCTCGCGCTGATGCTCACGGCGGCCTCGACCGGCGTCGTGCGCTTGCCCGGCGGCACCGCCTCGAGCTCGGCGCCGAGGCGCGCGGCGAGCTGTGCGAGCGGCGCGGCCCGACCGCACGACTGGGTCTGCGCGTTCGCGCTGCAGCTGAGGTTCAGCCGCTTGACCCGCACCCCGCCCGCCGGGGTGGGCGCCGGGCCGGCGGCTGGCGGCGGGATCATGCGCGGCGTGCAGGCAGCGTAGGCGAGCACCGCCGCGGTCAGGAGCCACCGCGCCGGTATCCGGATCCCCATCGGTCAGCCCTAGAGGGTGATGCTGGTGCGCTCGGCCGCCGCGCTCACCTGCAGGCGACCGTCGGCCAGCTCTTGCGCGCGCCGCAGCTGCGCGTCGACGTGGGCGTCGCTGTGGGTGGCCTCGTAGTGGAAGATCGCGAGGTGCCGGACCCCGGCCGCGAGCGCGTTCGCCGTCGCGGCCTCGGTGGAGCTGTGGCCCCAGCCTCGGTACTGCTCGTACTCCTCGCCGGTGAACTGCGTGTCATGGACGAGGAGGTCGGCGCCGCGCGCGGCCTCGATCAGACGCGCGTCGGCGGCCGCCGTCCCTCCCTCGTGGTCCGTCGCGTGGACCAGGAGCTTGCCGCCGTCGGAGACGCAGATCCCCAGCGTGGGGACGCTGTGCCGCACCGGGAAGCGTCGGATCTCCGCGCCGCCGAGCTGCAGCGACTCGCCGAGCTCGACGTACTCGATCTTGGCGCCGAGGTTGTCGACGCCCATGATCGGGGAGTAGACCGAGGTGAAGAGGCGGTCCATCGCCTGGCGCGCGGTCTCCGCCGAGGCGGAGTGGATGATCAGCCGGTTGCCCGGGATGTAGATGGGGACGAAGAAGGGGAGCCCCTGGATGTGATCCCAGTGGAGGTGCGTGAGGATCAGGTGCACCTCGCGCGCCCGCCCCGGCGTCGCCATCAGGTGCTCGCCGAGCCCGACCACGCCGTAGCCCGCGTCGATGATCACGCTGGCGCCGCTCGAGGTGACCACCTCGACGCAGGGAGTGTTGCCGCCATAGCGGATCGTGTCGGGGCCGGGGGCCGAGATGCTGCCGCGCACTCCCCAGAAGGTGATCAGCACGACGGCTTCCTCGAGATCTCGACGGCCATCCCCTCGCGCGCGGCCGAGACCTGCACCGCGGTCCCCCTGGCCGCCTCGCGGGTCTCCGCCAGCTTGCGGTCGACCACCTCGTCGGAGTGCTCCGGCGCGTGGTGGAAGAGCATCAGGCGCCTCACGCCGGCCTCCTTCGCCAGCTCGAGCGCGTCGTGGGCCGTGGAGTGCCCCCAGTGCTCCTTGCCGCGGATCTCGTGCTCGAGGAAGTGGCTGTCGTGGATGAGCACGTCAGCGTCGCGCGTGACCGCGAGGAGCTCGCGGCGGAAGCGCTCCTGGAAGGCCTCCAGCCCCTCGCGCTCCACCGCCTCCTTCATCCCGGCGCCTTGCTGCACGCAGCGGATGCGAGCGGTGTCGGTGAAGATCACCGCGGCGGCGCCCTCGTGCTCGACGCGGTAGCCGAGCGTGATGCCCGGGTGGTTGAGCTGCACGGTACGGATGGTGTAGCCACCCAGACGGAAGGTCTCGCCCGGCATGATGCGCTGGAAGCGCATGTCGGCGCGCAGCTCCTCGAACGGCACCGGGAAGTGGAGCTCCTGGTGCTGTCCCTCGAGGATCAGCGGCAGGTCCGCCTCCGCCTGGCCGGCCGAGAAGAAGGTGAACTGGTTGCCCTTCTCGTAGAAGGGTCCGAAGAAGGGGTAGCCGAGGATGTGGTCCCAGTGGGTGTGGCCGATGAGGATGTTGGCGCGGCCCTGACCGGCGCCGAAGGCTCCGCCGAGGAGCGCGTTGCCGAGCACGCGGATCCCCGAGCCGCCGTCCATGATCAGCGGCTCCTCGCCCTGCGACTGGATCTGGATGCAGGTGGAGTTGCCCCCGTAGCGGACGTTGTCCGGCCGGGCGATGGGGTAGCTGCCGCGCACCCCCCAGAACGTGATCAGCATCAGGGCAGGTCCACGTAGCGCTCCACCTCGAAGACCGCCTGGCGAGGGGGCTCGCCGGGACCGGTGTGCATCGGGGCGGGCATCTGTTTGTAGCGTCCGACCAGCTCGATGCGGGCGCCTTCCTTGAGCTGCACTTGCTCGTTGATGACGACGGTGATGGTCTCCGTGGAGTCGCTGATCTTGAAGATCACCTTGGCCGGCACCATGCGCATGCCGACGATCGAGGTGATCGTCCCGCGGATGCGCACGGGCTTGTCGGGCGCGACGCTGAGCTCGCTGATCTTCAAGGTCACCGGCGCGGTGGGCTCCGGAGGCGCCACGCGCGAGGCGGGAGGCGGGGTCTGCGGGTTCGCTGGCGGCGGCGCGCTCGTCGGGTGACAGGCTGCCAGGGTGAGCAGCCCGAGCCAGAGGGGAGCACGGCGGAGGATCATCGACGCAATAGTAAGCTGGCTGGCCCGCCCTGAGCAAGAACGCGAAACGCCGGGGCGCAGGGTCTGCCTTGCCTACGGCGGCGGCAACGCCTAGAGTTACAGGTGCGGCGTCGGGCCTGGCGTCGCGTGAGCTGGCGACCGAAGATGCGCGAGGACGCGACGTGGTCGCAGGCGGGAGGATGGCGATGACCTCTGGGAAGGCCGAGCGCTGCGAGTTCATCACCTCGCTGCTGGCGCACGACATCAGCAACTACAACCAGACCAGCCGCGGGTACCTGGAGATGCTCCTCGAGGAGCAGATGGGACCGCTGACGGAGGAGCAGTCGCGGGTCCTCACCATCTGCCTCCGGCAGTCGAGCCGCATCCAGAGCCTGATCGAGTCGGTGCGGCTGGTCTCCGACCTCGAGGGCTTGCCGCCGGAGCTGGAGCCGCTGCCCCTCGACGAGGTCATCCAGCAGACCATCGAGCAGGTGCAGAGCGCGTACGCGGACCGCGAGATCCGCGTCCGCTTCACCGCGGCCGGCCGCAAGGTGCTGGCAGAGTCCCACCTGCCGACCATCTTCCGCCACCTGCTCGGAAACGCCGTACGCCACAACGACAGCGAGGTCGTCGAGATCGAGGTGGAGGTGGCGCGCACCGAGGAGGCGGCGGGAGCGCCCTGGGCGATCCGGATCCGCGACAATGGCGCCGGCGTGCCGCCCGCCCGGCGCACCGAGCTCTTCGACCGGCTCGAGAAGCTCAACGTGCACGGCTCCGGCCTCGGGCTCTCCGTGGTCAAGCTGCTCGTCCAGCGCTGCGGGGGCAAGGTCTGGGTCGACGACGCGAAGGATGGATCAGGGGCCGTGTTCGGGCTTACGCTTCCGGCCGCCTGATCCTGACGCCGGTGTCCGCGACGAGGGCGAGGTCACCGACGCCCTGCCCGCTCTTTGATCATCGCTGCGGGCCGCGCTCAAGGTAGAATGGCAGGCACATGTCCAGGCGACCTTCGGCGGGGCCATTTCACGGGCTGGCACCTTACACCGAGGAGGAGGCGGGACTGCTCTTCGGGCGCGACGCGGAGCGCGCCGCCCTCCTCTCGCTGGCACAGCAGCGCTCGGCACCCACGATCCTGATCACCGGCGAGGTGGCCGCCGGCAAGACCTCGCTGCTCCGCGCGGGGCTGCTGCCGGCCGCGGAGGGAGCCGGGCTCCTGCCCCTCTACCTCGAGCTCGGGCCAGGCTGGGAGGCGCAGCTGCGCTCGGGGGTGGCGCGGCTGATCGGGCGCCCCATCAGCGCCGACGACGCGCCGATCAAGCTCCTCGCGGGGGTCTGTCGCGAGCGCAAGGTGCGTCCGATCCTGATCCTGGATCCCGTCGAGGTGATCCTGTGGATGGACGACGCCGAGGTGGAGGCGATCCGCCGGGTGGTCCTGGACTACCGGGTGATCGATGGCCTCGGCGTGATCCTGGCGGTGGATCGTGGCAACGCCCACGCGATCGCCCGCCTCGACATCGGCGCCACCGGGCTGCCCCCCGAGCACACCATCACCCTGGGCCGCTTCGAGCGCGCTCGCGCCGAGCAGGTGATGGAGCAGACCATCCTCGCCGGTGGTGGGTACATGGAGGCGGGGCTGCCGCAGCTGATGGCGAGCGACCTCACCACCAGCGGACCGGTGCTCCCGGCGGCGCTGCAGGTCGTCGGCCACGCGGCGATGGTGCGCAAGGTGACCAGCCACAAGATGTATGCGCGGGCGGGCGGAGCGGTCACCCTCACCGCCTTCTACGTCGAGGAGCTCACCGCGCGAGCTGGCGGGTGGCCTGCGCGCAAGGTCCTGGCGGTGCTCGCCGAGCAACCTAGCCCGCGCATCCTGATGGGGCTCGAGGACGTCGCGCGCGGCGCCGGGCTCGCGGTCACCGAGGCCCAGCACCTCCTCGAGGCGCTCGAGGAGCAGGGGCTGGTACGGAACTTCCCGGCCCCGCCCGCGGCGACGCTGCAGACGGGCCCGGTCCCGGCCAGCTCCGCGCACACGATCCTGCACCCCTACCTGCGGCAGCCGGTCCGCGACTTCGTCGCGCCGGTCCACCGCGGCCGCGCCCGGGCGCGCCTCACCCTGCAGCGGCGGATCCATAACGAGCAGGTGCTGCGGCCCAGGGAGGCGGTCAACGTGCGCCGCTTCCTCGGCGAGGGACTCGACGCGAGGGAGCGCGTGCACCTCGAGCGGAGCGTGCGCATCTGGGCCGCGGCGGCGGCGCTGCTCGTCGCGCTGCCGATGCTCGTGCTGGTCGCGCTCTACCTGGTGATGTCCTCGGCAGCACACCTCGACGTGGCCGGGCCGCCCGGCGGACGCCGCATCGTCCTCGAGTCAGGGACGCCGGGGCTGGACGGGATCAGGCTCCTGCTCCCTGGCCGCTTTCACCAGGTCGAGGTCGACACCGGGATCACGTTCGCCTCGGCGCCGGCGCCGCTGGCGCGCGCGGTGAACGAGACGTCCATCCGCGGGCGCCTGCGCGGCCCCGCGCGGCCGATGCCCGTCTGGTCCACGCGGCTCCTCGACGAGCTCCCGCCCGCGCGGCGCGCGGCCTTCCTCATCCTGGCGGGGGAGCGGGAGGCCGGTGGGCGACTGCTCTTGCAGGCCGCCGCGCAGCCCGAGGCACGCCGGCGCGCGATGGCCTGGGCGACGCTGCTCCTCGAGCGGAGCGAGGTCACGCTGCGCGTGCTCGAGCACGCCCAGCAGGACGCGAGGCCGGAGGTCCGACTCCTCGCGCTGGAGCGAGCGCGACGGCTCGGCCGCGAGGCGCTGCCGCTGGTGCGGGCCGCGCTGCGCGATCGCGATGGCCAGGTCCGGCAGGCGGCGATCGCCGCGGTGGGCGAGCTGG
>JAKLHH010000493.1 GCA_022710245.1 Myxococcota bacterium | reverse complement strand
CGAGCGAGACCCGCGTCCCGTGGATCAGCCGCGCGAAGACGTCGCGCCCGCGGTCGTCGGTGCCGAGCCAGTGCGTGCGGTCCGGCGAGGCGGGCGGCGGGCGCAGGATCTCGGGCTGCTGCACCGGGCCGTACTCGCAGAGCGGGTACCAGGCCCAGTCGCCAGCTGCCCGGGAGAGCTCGCGGCGCAGCCGCTGGTTGTCGTGCTGCAGCAGCGCCGCGGGGCGGGTCAGCGCCGGGAGCCAGTGGGTGCGCCCGTGGAGCCGCACCGCGATCGGCAGGTCGCTGGCGATCAGGTCGGCGGCGAGCGCGGTCAGCGCGAGCAGGCCGAGCACGCCGAGGGCCGCCCGCGAGATCCGGCTCCGCCGCAGCTGGCGCCAGGCGCGCGTCGAGCCGCTCATCGGCTCCCCTCCAGGCGGATCCGCGGGTCGGCCAGCGCGTAGCAGAGATCGGCGAGGATCAGCCCGAGGAGCGTCAGCCCCGCGGCCAGCACCGCCACCGCCATGATCACCGGGTAGTCACGGTGGAGGAAGGCCTGGAAGGTCATCAGGCCCATGCCCGGGACGTTGAAGATGCGCTCGATCACCACGCTCCCGCTGATCAGGAACGGGAGCTGCAGCCCGAGGAGCGTGATGGTGGGGAGGAGGGCGTTGCGGAGCGCGTGCTTGAAGACCACGCTGCGCTCGGTGAGCCCCTTGGCGCGCGCGGTGCGGATGTAGTCCTGGCGGATCACCTCGAGCATCGCGCCCCGCTGGTAGCGCGAGATGATCGCGATGGAGCCGTAGGTGAGGCAGGCGACCGGGAGGACCAGGTGGTGCAGGCGGTCGACCAGCCAGGTCCAGCCGCTGGCGTGCTCGAGACCCGGCGAATAGAGCCCGTAGATGGGGAACCAGTCGAGGAGCCCGACCCCACCGAAGAGGAGGATCAGCATCATCGCCACCCAGAAGGAGGGCAGCGAGTAGAGGACGAAGAGGGAGAAGGTGATCACGCGCTCGAGGGGCCGGCCGCGGCGCACGGCCGCGTGGACGCCGAGCGGCACGGCGATCAGGTAGGCGAGCGCCATCGCGAGGAGGCTCAGGAGCAGGGTCACGGGCAGCGCCTCGTGGAGCTTCTCCAGCACCGGGCGCCCGTCGTGCAGCGAGGCGCCGAGGCGCAGGGTGAGGAGGCGGGCGAGCCAGCGACCGAACTGCGTCTCGCTGACATGCCCCAGCGCGCGCTCCCAGCCGGTGAAGCTGACGTGGTCGCGCCGGTGGGTGAACCACCACTCGCGCCAGGTCGCCAGGACCGCCGCGTCGCTCCCGCTGCCGAGGCGCCCCTCGATCCCGGCGAGCCGGCTGGCGGCCTCCGCCGCGGCTCGCTGCGCGGCGCCGCTCCCATCGACGACGAGCGGCATCACCGCCGGGAGCGTCGCGGTCCCTCGCGCGACCACGCGGTCGACCGCCTGTGGATCGGCGCCCAGACGGCGGGCCAGGGCGCCCAGCGCCCCCGGCTCGAGGAGCGCGAGCGCCGCCGGTAGCCACTCGCGAGGCGTGGCGCGGTGCGGGGCCAGCTGCGGGTGGTCGGCGCGGAGCTCGGCGAGCACGGCCTGCAGTCGTTGCTCGAGCGAAATTGCGGCGGTCTCATCCCGGAGCGGCCGGAGGCCGCGAGGACCCGCAATTGCCCTGCTCGCCTCCTTCGGAGGCTCCGCGATGAAGGGCAAATTCCCCGAGGGACCGAGGAGGGCCTCGGCCACGGCCGGCAGGCACGCGGTCCCGCAGCGGCGCAGCGCCGCGCGCGCCCGCGCCTCGCGAGCGGGAGGCGCCGCGGCGAGCTCCTCGACGAGGCGCGCGGCGCGCCCCTCGACGCCCTGCGGCCGTCCGTTCCAGAAGAGCGGGAGGTCGAGGAAGTAGGTGCGTCGGGCCGAGACGCTCGCGCGTCCGCCGCCGGCGGCGTCCTCGCTCCCCGCCAGCGGATCCCCGGGCGCCAGGTGGATCAGCGCGAAGGTGATCAGGCAGATCCCGAAGAGGGTGGGGACCGCGAGGGCGAGGCGGCGGATCAGGAAGCGCAGCATCCTCGCCCCGGCCTCCTCACTCGATCCACCAGTCGCGGAGCTGGTACCACAGCGCCGAGGCGTAGACCCCGTGCACGCGCCGCGCGACCAGGCCCGGGTCCTCCAGCGCGAAGAGCGGGATCACCGCCACCTCGTCAGCCAGGATCTTCTGCACCTCGAGGCTGAGCGGCCGTCGCTTCGCGGGGTCGAGCTCGCTCCGGATCTGGTCGAGGAGCCGGTCGACGCGCGCGTTCTTGTAGGCGCCGTAGTTCTGGCCGTCCTCGAGCTGGCTGGAGTGGAACTGCGCGTGGAGATCGGTGTACGGGCTGACCTGCTGCATGGCGAGCGCCCCTGCGTCGAAGTCGTGCTTGCGGATCCGCTCCAGGTACGCGGCCCAGTCGATGGGGCTGATCTCCATCACCACCCCGGACTTGCGCAGCTCCTCCTGGTACATGGTCAGCCACTGCTTCTGCGACTGCGAGCCGGCGACGAAGGCGAAGGTGAAGCGGAGCGGTTCGCCGCCGCGCTCGAGGAGCCCCCGCTCGTTCGGCTTGAACCCGGCCTCGGCGAGGAGCCTCCGCGCGCCGGGCGGGTCAAAGGCGATGGGCGAGATGCTGCTCGCGTAGTCGGGGTCCTTGATCCAGTAGAGCGCGCCCACCGGCGTGGCCAGCCCGCCCATGATCTTGCCGGTGATGGTCTGCAGGTCGAGGAGCCTGGCCAGCGCGCGCCGGACGCGCACGTCCTGGAAGAGCTTCCGCTGGTGGTTGAGCATGATGTAGGCGGAGCCCGGCAGGTAGTGCCGCGTGAGCACCGACTGGTGCATCAGCGCCGGGTCCTTCTTCACCTCCTCCCACTGCTGCGCGCGCAGGCGCGAGAGGAAGTCGAGCTCGCCGCGCCGCGCGAGGCGGAGCGCCAGGTCCGGCTGGGTGACGAAGCGGTAGGCGATCCGCTCGAGGCGCGGCTTCGGGCCCCAGTAGCCGTCCCAGCGCGCCAGCACCACCTCGCGCCCGGCCTGCCAGGACTCGAAGCGGTAGGGGCCGGTGCCGACGGGCTTGCGCAGGAGCGGGTGGCTGTTCAGGTCCCCTTGCCGCATCAGGTGCGCCGGCAGGATGGAGAGGTCGGCCAGCGAGATGAGGAAGAAGGGCGAGCGCGCCTTGCAGACGATCTGCAGGCGGTCCGGCGCCACCAGCGAGTAGCTCTTGATGTAGGCCTCGAGCGAGGAGCGCATGCTGGTCGCGCGGACGCGCTCGTCCATCACGCGGTCGAGGGTGAACTTCACGTCCTCGCCGGTGAAGGGCTTGCCGTCGTGCCAGCTGACGCCCTGGCGCAGGTAGAAGTCGTAGGTGAGGCCGTCGGCGCTGACCTTCCAGGTGGAGGCGAGCTCGCCGGTCATCGCGTAGCTGCGCGGGTCCATGCGCACCAGGCCCTCGAAGAGGTGGTGCATGGTCATGCGGTGGGCCCAGGCGTCGGGCTGCAGCAGCGTCACCAGGTGCGCCGGCTCGGCCTCGGCGTGGACCACCAGCGTGCGCTGCTGGCCAGGGGGCGGCGGCTTGCGCGGGCAGCCAGCGAGCGCGAGCGCAGCGACGACCGCGAGGAGGAGGCGAGCGTTCCGGAGCATGGCCAGCATCCTACCGCACCCGATCGCCGGGTCCTAGTTGCCCCACGATGGCCCGACCCGTCGGCGAGTCCCACGAGCAGTGATCCGCGCGCACCGCCGAGGGGGAACACGTCTTGAATTAGCCGCGACATCGTCTAGAATTAACCTCACCTCGATGCCGTCTCCCTTTGACCTGCAGAGCTCCCTCCAGCGCGCGGAGGCGCGGCTCGCCGGCAGCGGCCTCACGAAGCGCAGGCGGCGCTCGGACCTGGGTGCGCTGCGCGTGGCCCCTCGCGCGGTGAGCGAGCTGCGGAGGCTCCTCGCCGGCGATGAGTTCCCGGGCGTGCAGAGCATCCTCGCGGCGCTGAGCCGGGCCTGCGAGCGGCACGGCGTCGGCTGCCCCTCGCGGGCGACCGTGTACAAGCTGATCTTGCGTGAGCCGGGCCGGCGGTACTCCGCGGCCGGTCTGCCGCCGGCGGCGCGGGCGGCCCTCTACAACCTCGACGCGGACGCCCAGGTGCCGGCGGCCCAGCTGGCCTTCTACTGTTTCAACTACGGCGAGCTGGAGGCGCTTCACTTCGCCGCCGGGCTGCCCTGGCTCGCCCTCTACCAGGCCTACCGCATGCGCGGCTGGAGGCCGCGGAGCCGGGGCCTGCTCCGCGCCGTGCTGGTGGCGCGAGGGATCCCAGGTGACTGACGCCGCCTACACCCCCACGCAGGTGATCCCCCCAGGCCTCGGCGAGGCCGTCGAGGAGCTCCCCTACTGGTTCGTCATCGGCGGTCACGCGGTGCGCTGCTTCTGTCCCTACCGCCCGAGCCGTGACGTGGACTTCGGCGTGAAGGCGGCCGGCGATCTGGTGGACCTGCTCGCCCAGCTGCGTCGCACCGGTGAGGTGGAGTTGATCGAGCAGAGCGAGCACACCGTCCACCTGCGCTGGTCCGGCATCGACGTCTCGGTCTTCGTCCTCGAGACGCTCCTCCCGTTCGTCGAAGACCAGCGCCTGAATGTCACGGGACTCCTCGGGACGAAGCTCCACGCGATTCTCGACCGCGGGACGCGCCGCGACTTCTTCGACCTCTACACGACGCTCCAGACGAACGGGCTCGGGATCGCCGAGTGCCTCTCGGCGATCCGCCGCGTCTTCCGGCAGGAGGTAAACGACGCGCTCCTCCTCCGCGCTCTCACCTGGTTTCAGGATGCGGAGCGAGAGGCGCCCCTGCCCGGCGAGGGTCCAAAGGACTGGGAGACGGTCAAGGACTTCTTCCGGACGCGCGTCGGACGCCTCCTCATCCCGCCGGGCCGGGTGCTCGAGATCCAGGCGAGGGTCGTCGACGTGGCGGAGGGCGGCCCGGCTACGGGCCGCCCTCGGCGCTCGCGCTGAGGGCGGTCCCGGGCGAAGAGGCCCGTGAACGATCCGTCGCGCCGTGAAACGGACGGTCAGCCCTCGATGGCGTCCGCGGGCTCGGAGCCCGAGTGCGGCCGGCCGAACCTCCGGTAGAGGACCGGCAGGACGATCATGTTGAGTGCGGTCGACGAGAGGAGGCCGCCGAGGATGACGACTCCCATCGGCGCCTGGATCTCGTTACCGGGGTGATCCCCGGCGACGACGAGCGGGATGAGGGCGAGGCCGGCGCAGAGGGCGGTCATCAGGATCGGCGAGAGCCGCTCGAGCGACCCGCGCTCGATCGCCTCGTCGAAGGAGACCTTCTCCCGGTGCATGAGGTGTTCGTAGTGCGACACCATCATGATTCCGTTGCGCGTCGCGATGCCGAAGAGCGTGATGAAGCCGACGAGCGAGGCGACGCTCAGGATGCCGCCGCCGAGCTTCACGGCGACGACGCCGCCGATGAGGGCGAGCGGCAGGTTGACCATGACGAGGAGCGCCGTCCGGGCGGAGCGGAAGGCGAGGAAGAGGAGGAGGAAGATCCCGGCGACGACGAAGAGAGAGAGGAGCCCGATCGTCCGCGTCGCCTCACCCTCGCTCTCGAACTGGCCGCCGTAGACGACGTAGTAGCCCGAGGGGAGCTTCACGTCGCGCGCCACGGCGGCGCGGATGTCGGCGACGACGCTCCCGAGGTCGCGCCCGCCGATGTTCGCCATGACGACGATGCGCCGCTGGGCGTTCTCGCGCATCACGACGTTCGGCCCCGCGTCCTGGCGGATCGTGGCGAGCGCCCCGAGCGGGACCTTCGCGCCCGACGGCGTGTCGACGAGGGTCGCCCGGACGGCCTCCACGCTCTCGCGGTGCGAGTCCTCGTACCGGATCACGACGTCGTACGTCCGTTGGCTCTCGAGAACCTGCGTCACCTTACGACCCGCGTAGGCCGCCTCTATCGTCTCGGCGAGCTGGCCGGCCCGAAGGCCGTAGCGGGCGATCCGGTCCCGGTCGAAGGCGATGGTGAGCTGCGGGATGTCGACCTGCTGCTCGACGGAGAGGTCGGCGATCCCCTCGACCTTCTCCATCGAGCGGCGGATCTCCTCCGCGGTCGAGCGGAGCTGGGAGATGTC
>JAKLHH010000492.1 GCA_022710245.1 Myxococcota bacterium | reverse complement strand
TGGGGAGGCGGGGTTCATGAGGAGGCGGCGTTCATGAGGAGGCGGCGTTCATGAGGAGGCGGCGTTCATGAGGAGGCGGCAGCGTGAGCCGAGAGAGTTGACACCGTAGCACCGACGGTCGAGCATCGGCCCATGGCAGACATCGCAGACGCAGACACGGCAGACATCGCAGGCGCGCGGCCCCTGTCGATCGTCGTCCAGAAGTACGGCGGCTCCTCCGTCGCTGATGTGGATCGTCTGAAGCAGGTCGCCCGCCGGGTGGCCGACACGGTCCAGCGGGGGCACCGGCTGGTGGTGGTGATCTCCGCGATGGGCAAGACCACCGACGAGCTGCTCTCGCTGGCGCGCCGCGTGGCGCCGGAGCCGTCCCGCCGCGAGCTCGACATGCTCCTCACCTCGGGCGAGCGGATCTCGGCCTCGCTGCTGGCGATGGCGATCATCGGCCTCGGCCACGACGCGGTCTCCTTCACCGGCTCGCAGTGCGGGATCCTCACCAACGACCGTCACACGGACGCGCGTATCATCGAGGTGCGCCCGTACCGCGTGCAGGACGAGCTGGATCGCGGCCGCGTGGTGGTGATCGCGGGGTTCCAGGGGGTCAGCTACAAGCGGGAGATCACCACGCTCGGCCGCGGCGGCTCCGACACCACCGCGGTCGCCATCGCCGCCGCGCTCGGCGCCGAGTACTGCGAGATCTGCTCCGACGTGGACGGCGTCTACACGGCCGACCCGCGCGTGATCGCCGAGCCGCGCCACCTCCCCTCCATCTCCTACGCCGAGATGCAGGAGCTCGCCACCCACGGCGCCAAGGTGCTGAACGCGCAGGCGGTGGAGTTCGCGCGCCGCGCCGGCATCGTCATCTACGCCCGCGCCACCGCGGGCTCCGATCGCGCCACCCTGGTCGTCGGCCAGACCGAGCGCGCCAGCGCCGACGCGGTGGGCGTCGCCGGCATGAAGAACCTGGTCTGCGTGCACGGCGACGGCGGCGCCGCGCAGCTCGTCTCGCTGGTCCGCGCGCTCGAGGACCACAAGACGATCGCGCTCCGGGCGCGTCTCCACGAGGGCCAGCCGGTGCTGATGATCTCGCGCGAGAACTGTCACGACTACGGCCTCCTCAGAGACAAGCTGGCCGCCGCCGGCGGGATGGTCTGGTTCGAGGAGGGGCTGGAGGCCGCCTCGGTGGTCGGCGAGGGGCTGGGCGAGCACCCGGGGCACCTCGCCCGCGCCCTCGCGCTCGCCGAGCGGCTCAAGCTGCCGGTGCACAGCGTGGACACCTCGCCCATGCGCATCAGCCTCTTTCTCCGCCCTGGCCGGCTCGACGAGGCGCAGCGGGCGCTGCACGCGGAGTTCGTCGAGGGGATGCCTGGCCCGCGGCCGGAGACGGTGACCGCGAGCGAGGCCTGAACCCTCGACCGCGAGCGACGAAGTTGGGGTTGGCTCTTTACGGTCCCCGCACCCGCCGGATACACTGCTGGCATGAGAAGGACTACTCAGTGGGTCCTGCTGGGCTCGCTGCTCTCCCTCGCCGCCTGCGCGCACGTGCCGGCCGGCGACAAGCCCGCCAAGCTGCCGTCCTTCATCCCCAGCTTCCAGCTCCCCTCCACCATCAGCGAGGCCAGCTGCAAGGCTGAGCGAGACGTCTATGACGCGCTCCCGGTCAACGCCCCCCGCCGGGAGCAGTTCCGTGCCCTCCTCCTCGGGCACCTCCTGAAGCAGCTCGAGCAGCAGCTCGCCCGGGCGAACGAGACCGAGGCGCTCCGCTCCTTCGTCGCCGCCGCCACCCTCTACCAGCCGACCGAGGTCTACGCCGGCAAGCTCCGCGAGCCCCGCCTCGCCGCGCTCGCGCGCCGCCTCGCGGGCCTCTTCTCGCCGCGCGGCGACGAGGAGAACGTGGTGCTCCTGCTGGCCGTGCAGATGACCCTGGGCGGCGAGGAGGCGGCGCTGAAGCAGCGGATCCAGGAGATCGTGGGCTGGGTCGACGAGACGCAGCAGCTCGTCCACGGCGGCGCGGCCAAGGGAGCGCAGCTGCTCCGCGTCTTCGAGAAGACGTCCCGCAGCTGGCCCTCGCGCTTCGTCGTCGAGACGCTGCACGGGCTCTACCTGGAGCGCAAGCTGGTGATGGCGCGGACCATGGGCGGCGAGACGTTCCGCAACCTGCGCCTCGCCCTCCCCACGCTGATGCAGGGGACCTACTTCCAGACCGGCTACCGCATCGCGCGGCTCTTCCTCCGCGTCGATCGCCCCTACGACGCGCTGACCCGTATCCGCGAGCTCGGCGGCGAGGGCGAGTCGGAGACAGAGCTCCGCCAGCTCCTCGAGCAGGCGGTCTCCCCCTCCGCCAACGTGAAGGACCAGATCCGGCTGGCCGAGCACTTCGAGGAGCGCGAGCGGGATCGCGACGTCGCGCTCCGCGTCTGCCAGGCCGCCACCCTGCGCTTCCCGGACCACGCCGCGGCCTTCGAGTGCGTCGGCCGCCTGGCCGGGACCTTGAACCGGCACTACCTCTCGGTGGTCAGCCTCGAGCGCGCCGTGCAGCTCTCGCCCGACCAGCTCTCCTACGCGGAGGCGCTCGCGCGCCAGTACCAGCGCCGGCTCTTCGATCTGATCGGCGACGAGCAGCTCGACCACGCGCTGCGTGAGACGGGCAAGATCAGCGGCTTCTACACGCGCACCGAGCTGCGCTTCAAGGCGCCGCTCAAGCCGTCGCTCTCCCGGGTCTACTACGCCATCGGCCATGGCTACTTCAACGCGGGCCGCGTGGATCGGGCGGCGGCGGCCTTCGAGCGCTCGATCGCCGCCGAGGCCACGCCCGACGCGCTGATCCAGCTCGCGCTGATCCGTCTGAAGAAGAGCGACGCGGCGGGCGCCCTCGGGTTCCTCGACCGCGCGGCGCAGGGGCCAGTGAGCTCGCCCGCCGAGCGGATCTTCTGGCGCGGGCGGATCGAGGGGCTGCGCGGTCGCGCGCACGAGCTCGCGGGCAAGACCGCCGAGAGCCGGACCGCGCATCAGGCCGCCATCGCGGCCTGGGGC
This sequence comes from Myxococcota bacterium, assembly GCA_022710245.1. Next base: position 3,121 of record JAKLHH010000492.1, on the reverse strand, counting down.
GAGTGGCAGGCGCTCGGGCTCCGGCCGGAGGCTCGGGCCGAGGCCTATGTCTACGAGGCGCAGAGCCGCTACGAGCTGGGAGAGAAGAGCCGCGCGCTCGACACGCTGGAGCGCGCCATCGACGCCCAGCCGGATCGCAAGGAGACCTACGCCGACGCGATCGCCATGCTGATCACGCACGGCCACCTCCCCGAGGCGCTCGATGCCCTGCACCGCGCCCTGGGGCGGGCCGAGGTCTCCGAGTACCTGAAGACGTACTGCAGCTTCTGGGTCATCGGGCTGGCCCGGCGGGCCGGGCTGCCGCCTGACGGCCTCGCGCTCGCGCACCTGAAGAGCCTCCAGGGTCAGAGCTGGTACGTGAAGCTCGCCGACCTGATCCTGGGCAAGGTCACCTACGAGGCGCTGCTCAAGGACGCGCGCTCCGTCGGCAACCGCGCCGAGCTCTATTATTACTGGGCCGATCACCTGCTGGCGCAGGGCAAGGTCGGCGAGGCGCAGCAGCTCTGGCGCAAGGTGCTCGAGACCGACATGATGGGCTTCTACGAGTACGAGATGTCCTCCTTCAACCTGCGGAAGGGCGCCGCTCCCGTGACCACGCGGCCGCTCGACCGGCAGCCGAGCCCGTGAGGCCCGGGGGCATGATGATCCGAGCTGCGCTCGTTGCGTTCGTTGCTGCCCCGCTGCTGCTCCTCGCGCCTGGCCTCGCCGCTGCGCGCCCGACCCTGCAGCCCGACCAGCTGAAGGCGCTGGAGCAGGGACGGTCTCTCGACTTCTCGAACAAGGTCCCGGGCAGCAACGTGAAGATGGGGAAGTCGATTTTCCTGATCGACGACAACCCCGAGGCGGTGGCCTACGTCTTCCTGGAGATCGACAAGTACAAGAACTACATGCCGCGGATCACCGAGTCGCGGATCACCAAGCGCTCGGGCTGGCACACCTTCGCGGTGGTCGAGACCGACCTCCCCTGGCCGGTCAAGGATACCTGGGTCTACGCGAAGTTCACGCGCTACAACAAGCCGGGCCGCGTCTACGAGATCAAGTTCTGGATGATCAACGGCACGATGAAGAACTACAACGGCACGGCGCTGATCGAGCCGTGGACGCCGGACGGCAAGCGCACGGTGATCACCTACGAGATCCTCTTCGAGCCCAAGACCGCGGCGCCCGACTCGATGATCACCGACGGTGTGCGCGCGGTGGCGAGCATCTTCGTGCAGAAGCTGCGGCTGCGCCTGCTGGCGCTCCGCAAGTACGGGAAGCTGCCCAAGGGGCTCTGAGCCGCGGCCGCTCACCCCGGCGCCGATCCGGCGCCGATCCAGCGCTCGCCGCGCTCGCCGCGCTTGACACACCCCGGAGCCCCCGCTAGATTAGCCCCGCTTTACTGGGCGGCATAGCCAAGTGGTAAGGCAGAGGTCTGCAAAACCTCCATTCACCAGTTCGAATCTGGTTGCCGCCTCCAAGATCCCCGTCAGCTAGCCACGACCCTCCCTTTCATCGAGACCAAGACGTTAGCGCCTGCTGAGGGCGCGACCCTAGACTTCTGCGTGATCCAGGCGCTCGCTCACGCCGCCGCGGGACTGGCCGTCGCCGCCTCGTTCGCCCTCGCTGGCCGCCGTGCGTAGCGCAGGACGCGCCGCACGACGCTCGAGAACTGCGCGCCGAAGCTCCCGGTGTTGTAGGGGATGCCATACTTCTCGCAGAGCGGCCGCAGCCGGCGAGCCATGGCCGGGTAGCGCCAGGCCGGCAGCGTCGGGAAGAGATGGTGCTCGATCTGATAGTTCAGGTGACCGGCGAGGGTGGAGAGGACGCGGCCCGCCTCGAAGTTGCCGGCCGCCAGGATCTGGCGGACCGCGGCTTCGCCCTTGGTCTCGCCTTCGGTCTCGGCCTGGGTGAAGACCGTCATCCCGTCGGTGAAGTGGCCGCAGTACACGACCGCGCCGACGAACACGTTTCGAAGCAGGGTAGCCAGCAGGTTGCCGAGGATGACCTTCGGCGACTGCGCGCCCGCGAGCGCCGGAAAGACGAGCAGGTCCCGGAGCGCGAGCTTCGCGGCCTTGGCCAGGAACGCGCGCTGTGCCTGACGCGCCTCCGCCAGCGTCCGGTCGCCGAGCACGAGCGGTGCGGACGGCGCCAGCTCCCGGTCGAGGACGCCCGAGACGTACAACCCGATCGCGCAGTCGAAGAGGGCGTAGCTGAGGGCGACGACGACTGGCTGGGCCCGATGCCACGGCCGCCATGCCTCGAGGTCGTGCATCCGGTACGTCGAATAGGTGAGGTCCGGGTCCTTGCCGACGATGTTGGTGTAGCGGTGGTGCTGGGTGTTGTGCTCGCGTCGCCATTGCCCCTCGTCCGCGGCGAAGTCCCACTGGTAGCTCTGAGCCTCGAAGCGAGGGTCCCCGAGGAAGTTGTACTGGGCGTGAAGGATGTTGTGACCGAGCTCGGTCGTCGAGAGAGTCTTCTGGGCCGCCAGGCTCACCACCCCGAGACTCCATGAGATCGGATCGAGGCTGGCGTGGATGAGCAGCCTCCCCGCGACCTCGAGGAGACGTGCCAGCAGCGCGATCGATTCGATGTGGTCCCGGTCGTCCTCTCCGAGCTGCGCCTGGACCTCACTCTGAAGCCTGTCGAGCTCCTGCCGGAATGCTGCCGCCTGTTCCTTCGTGAGCAGTCCCATCCACCACCTCCACCAACGGCCTGGCCCATAGCATGGCCTGGGCTCCGTCAACGTGCAGCTTGGATCACCCCTGCGGAGACCGCCGCGGGGGCGACCCGCCACCGGAAGGCGATGGGACAGCTCGATGCGCTGGGAGCTCCCGCCTGACGTCGGGGGGCGGGTGGGGTCAGTCGCAGTCGGAGATGTCGGAGGTGCGGTTGATGCCGTCGGGCCACTCGCAGCCCGCGTAGCCCGAGCCGTCGGGCGCCAGGCCGCAGCGGCAGATGGTCGGATCGTCGATGTCGAGGGTCCAGTCCAGCGTGGGGCTGCCCGAGGTGCCGGCGCCGCGGCCGTGCGAGACCCAGGCGCCCGTGGAGCTGAAGAGGCTCACGTAGACCGCGTTCATCACCTTCACGCCGTCGGCGATCACGGCCCACGCGTTGGCGCTGCCGACCTTGAACTTCCAGA
>JAKLHH010000491.1 GCA_022710245.1 Myxococcota bacterium | reverse complement strand
GCGCGCCGAGGGAGAAGCGGCCGCTCGCGCGCCGGGGGAGAAGCGGCCGCTCTTCCCGAGCGCGCGCCGGGGGAGAAGCGGCCGCTCTTCCCGAGCGCGCGCCGGGGGAGAAGCGGCCGCTCTTCCCGCCGGCCGGGGCCCACGGCGACCACGCCATGTGCTAGGGTGGTCGCATGCTCGCGGGGCCTGTACCTCACCTCGGGAAGCGGCGCGCCTGGCTTGAGCTCATGGTCGGCGGCGGCCTCGCGCTCGTCGTCTTCGCGCTCGACGGTCGGCTCCACGCGCTCGGGCGCGCGCACCTGCCGGCGCTCGCCGTCGCGGCGGACCTGCGCCTCACCTCGCTGCTCCTCGCCGCGCTGCTCCTCACGCTCAGCGCATCGCGCGCGCTGCTGCGCTGGCCGTCAGCGCCGCCGCGCCCGCGGGTGCTGCTGACCGCCGGCGCGCTCTGGCTCGCCGGCTGCGCGGCCAGCACGCTCCTCCTCGGCTGGGGGCGCGTCGCCCTGCCCCGCTGGCAGGACAAGGTCGCCTTCGGGCTGAGCGGGCTCCTCGTCGAGGAGCTCCTCACGCGGGGCGTGGTCCTCGGCGCGGCGCTCCGCCTCTGGCCCGCCACCCCGGGCGCGCGACCGGGCCGCGCGGCGCTGCTCTCGGCGCTCGTCTTCGCGCTCCTCCACCACCAGCACCACGGCTTCCGGCTCGACGGCGCTGCCTGGGCGCAGGTCGCCTGGACGCTCCCGCTCGGAGTGCTGCTCGGCTGGCTCGTCGAGCAGACGCGCAGCCTCTGGCCCGCGGTGGGGCTCCACCTGCTCAACAACGCGATCGTGTTGCTCGCCTGAGCGTGAGCTCACCGCCGCGCGCGTAGCGCGAGCTCACCGCCGCGCGCGTAGCGCGAGCTCACCGCCGCGCGCGTAGCGCGAGATCACCGCCGCGCGCGCAGCCAGCCCTCGACCCAGCCCTGCACCTGCGCCGGCCGCGCGAAGAAGAGGAAGTGATCCTCCTCGCGGTCGGCGAGGAGCGTCACCTCGGCGGCGGCGGCGCGGAGCGCCTGCACGCCCTCCTCGAGCGCGGGCCAGGGGATGCGGTCGTCGCGCTGGCCGTGCATGACCAGCACCGGCAGGCCGCGCCAGCCGAGCCGCGCCTCGGCGATCACCTCGGGCTCGATCACCGCCGAGAGCAGGATCACCCCGGCGTAGCGGCGCGCGTCCACCCGCTCCCCGGCGAGCACGCGGGTGACGCCGCGGCCGCCGTTGGAGAGGCCCGCGAGGTAGACCCGCGCCGGGTCCGCGCCGAGCGCGAGCGCGCGCTGCCGGGCGCGCTCGACGGCCGCCGTGCCCCCCGGGCGGTTCCAGTTGCCGAAGCCGAAGCTCGGGGCGACGACGAGGAAGCGGCCGGCCTCGGCCATCCTCCGCCAGAGGTGGAGGTACGCCTTGAAGTTGCCGAAGCTCCCGTGCAGGAAGACCACCGCGGGCAGCCGCTCGCCGGCCGGGTGCGCAGGCACCGCCTCGTAGAGGTGGCCGCCGTCGCTGTCGCTGTACGCGTAGCCCATCGCCGAGCCGAGCGCGCGCAGCGCGTGATCCCGCTCCAGCTCCCGGTAGAGCGCCATGCACTGCCCGCGCAGGCGGCGGGCAGCTGCCTGGTCGAGGTGCCGGTCGACGAGCGGCACCAGGTAGGTGCCGAGCTTGATCTGATCGATCTCGGGGAGCAGGTTGGTCGTGGCCAGCCGGCGGTAGGGGTCGCGGAGGTAGTGGCTGGCGACGGTGCTGCGCGCGCCGGGGGACGGCGACGCGCTGCCCCTCGGCGCGAGCAGCGCCAGCGCGACGAGGAGCACGGCGGCCGCCACCCCGGCGCCGGCGACGACGAGCCAGCGGCGAGGGCGGCGCGCGAGGAGGGCGCGGCCGATCAGCGCGGGGAGCGCGAGGAGACAGAGCCCGTACGCGGCGAAGAGGTGACCGGCCAGCGTCTCCGCCGTCGGCAGCAGGAGCAGCGCGAGCGCGAGCAGCGGCAGCGCGAGGAGTTCGTAGACGACGAGCAGGAGGCCGAGGAGGGCGCGCAGGCCCGGCCGCTCGATCAGCGCGCCCGGGGCCGCCCTGCGCGGCCGCTCGAGCGCCGCGCGCGGGGCCGGGCTGCGCGGCTCGGATCGCTCCGCCACCACCACCTCCTCAGGGCGCCGCGACGCCGACCTTCAGGTAGGTGACCTCGCCGCAGGTCGCGGTCTCGGCCGGCACACGAACTGGCGGCCGCGGGCCCTCGTGCACGCTGGAGGCGCTGCTCCCTCCACCGCCGCTGGCGAGGGTCCGCCGCCTCCTCGCGCGCGCGCCCCTCGCCCACGCGCGCCACGAGCGCGGGGTTGCGCACGCCGTCGACGGCCGCCACGGCGAAGATGGTGTCTCCCTCGCGCCAGGAGATCCGACCGCTCCAGGGCGGGCAGCCGGCGGGGGGCTGCGGCGTGGCGCTCACCGCGGCCGGGCACGGCGGCAGCGCCGCGGCGTCGGGGAGCTCGCTCGCGGGCGCGCTCGCCAGCGCGAGACCCTCGGTGCCGCAGCGGGCGAAGAGGGGCACCTCGCTGCCGTGCAGCTCGCGGCTGCCGGTGGCGCTCCCCAGCAGCGCGGCGCGCGCGCGGCTCGCCAGCGCGGCGCGCTGCAGCCCGACGCTGCCGAGGCCGAGCGCTCGACCGACGGCGAAGACCCGGCCCGCTTGCTGGCAGCGGGCCACCCTGGCCCACGGCGCACAGGCGGCCGCGAGCGTGCCGGTGCCGGTGCCGGTGCCGGTGCCGCTGCCGGTGCCCGGCGAGGTCGCCGCGATCCGGTCGGGGCAGCCGGCCAGCGCGAGGAGCCCGGCCACGAGGGCCGTGCGCCGGCCTGGACCTGGAGCTGCTGCGATGGTCCTCGTCATGGGCGCTCCAGCCTCAGAAGGTCTGCTCGGCGAAGTGGAAGAGCAGGAAGCTCGGCTTGGCGCCCTGCGGATCGACGACGATGGCGCCGTCCTTGCCGGCCTGGTTGCGGTGGATGAGGTGCGCGCTGTCCGCCTTGGTGCCGCCCGTGCTCGTCGCGTAGACGCTGATCGGCGCGCCGAGGGTCAGGCGCTCCGAGACCCGGGTGACGAGGGCGTTCATCTCGTAGGGCGTGAAGTCATCCGAGTGCACGGCGAGCGTGGTCACGTAGTCGAGCGTGACCCCGGGGTGCCACCCCTCGCTCCAGGCCGGGGACGGCAGCGGCGCCTCCACCTCGTCGAGGAGGACCCTGGGGTCGACGCCGGCGACGGTGGAGAGGATGTTGACCACCATCCGGTAGGCGGCGCCGTTCACCTTCACCTGCACGATCAGGTGGTCGCTGTTCGGCTGCGCGCACTGCGTGTCGGTGGGCGTCACCACCGCGAGGAGGGTGCCGTCGAGGCGGCCGAAGGCGCTGGTCAGCGCCTTGCCGAAGGTCGCGGCGCAGTCCTTCGCCTTCGGCGTGCCGCCCGCCTCGCGCCGGGCGTCGAGGCGCGCCTGCTCCCGCGCTCCGTCGGAGAGGCGGGCCTGGTCGCCGCCGAGCAGATCGCCGCCCGGCGAGGCCTCGCGCTGGCCCAGGTCGGGGGAGGGGGTGGAGGAGCCGCAGGCAGCCGCGAGGAGACTGCCGAGCACGAGGAGGGTGAGCCGGGATCGCACCATGCGCGGACTATAGGCAGGTCCGCGCGGGAGCGTCCAGCGGCTCGACCCCGGGCGCGCGCTCGCCGATAATGATCCGCATGCGTGCCCTCCACCACGGCCTGACCCTCTCCCTGCTCCTCGCGCTGGCGCCTGGCGCCGCGCGCGCCATCCCGGCGCCGATGACCGAGGACCGCCTGCAGCAGCTCGCCGCCCTCGTCGTCGAGGGCCGGCTCGTCTCCGCGACCTACCTCGCCACGCGGCAGAGCCGTCCGTACACCCAGACCAGCTACCGGGGCGAGCTGCGGCTGAGCAAGGTGCTGAAGGGCGCCCTGCGGCCGGGTCAGGGCCGCCCGTCTACGTCACGGCCTACTGGAACGGCCGCCGCCAGCTCGCGCCGGGCAGCTACACCTCCCCGACGGAGAAGCGGCGCACGCTCCGCTGCGTGGGCGGCAAGGCGCGCTGAGCGGGCGCGGCTCGAACTCGATGATGACGGGGTGAGGTGGAGGCGAGGCGGAGGGAGCAGGCGGAGGGCGGAGGGAGCAGCGCGGCGCTGCTAGAACTCGAGGATCTCCGTCTCCTTCGCGCCGACCATCTCGTCGACCTTCGCCACCCACTGGTCGGTGACCTCCTGCACGTTGGTCTGGCCGCGGCGGAGCTCGTCCTCGGTGATGTCCTTGCCCTTCTCGAGCTCCTTCAGCATCTCGTTGGCGTCGCGGCGCTGGTTGCGCAGCGCCACCTTCGACTCCTCGCCGACCTTCTTGATGTCCTTGACCAGGTTCTTGCGGCGCTCCTCGCTCAGCGGCGGGATCGGCAGCCGGATGAGCTCGCCGTCGGAGCTCGGCGTGAGACCGAGGCTCGACTGCTGGAGCGCCTTCTCGATCACCGGGACCATGCTCTTCTCCCACGGCTTGATCGTGATCAGCCGCGGGTCGGGCACCTGGACCGAGGCGACCTGGTTCAGGGGCGACTTGGAGCCGTAGTAGTCCACCTTGATGCCGTCGAGGATGGCCACGTTCGCCCGCCCGGTCCGCCGCTTGGCCAGCTCCCGCTTGAGAGACTCGAGCGTCTCGTCCATGTTGCTCTTCAGGTCGCTGATGATGTCGTTCACCATGGTTGCCTCACTTGTTGTTGGTCGCGGCACTCGTGCGCGACCGTCCAACCTGCGCGCCGATCACTCGACGCGGCTGCCGACCGGCTCTCCCAGGACCACGCGCTTGATGTTGCCCGCCCGACCGAGGTCGAAGACGACGAGCGGCATCCGGTTCTCACGACAGAGAGTAATAGCAGTCAGATCCATCACCTTCAACTGGCGCTGCAGCACCTCGGCGTAGCTCAGGCGCTCGAAGCGCACCGCCCCCGGCTCCTTCAGCGGGTCGCGATCGTAGATCCCGTCGACGCGCGTCGCCTTCAGCACCACGTCCGCCCCCACCTCGAGGGCCCGCAGCGCGGCCGCCGTGTCGGTGGTGAAGTAGGGGTTGCCGGTGCCGCCGGCGAGGAGCACGACCTGACCCGCCTCGAGCGCCTCCACCGCGCGCCGCCGGCTGAAGGGCTCGGCGACGCTCCCCGAGGGGACCGCGGTGAGCACGCAGCAGGGCTGGCCGCGCCGCGCCAGGGCGTCCTGCATGGCGAGGCAGTTCATCAGCGTCGCCAGCATGCCCATCGCGTCCGCCGCCGAGCGCTCCATGCCCCCGGCGGAGGCGGCCAGGCCGCGGAAGAAGTTGCCGCCGCCGATGACCACGGCGACCTGCGCGCCGAGGCCGCAGACCTCCTTGACCTCGTCGGCGACGGCGCCGAGGACCCGCGGGTCGACGCCGAAGCCCTGGCTGCCCTCGAGGGCCTCGCCGCTGAGCTTGAGCAGGATCCGCCGGTAGGCGAGCGTCACGCTGGTTCTCCGGGTTCGAGGGCGGGGCCCGCGGCACCACGCGCCAGCTGCCGCGAGGCGCGCGCGGGCGCGGAGCTCGCTACTGCTTGATCATCTCGCGGACTTCCTCCGCGTAGTCCTTCTTCACCACCTCGATGCCCTCGCCGACCTCCCAGCGCACGAAGCGACGGATCTTGCAGTTCTCGCCCACCTTGGCCACCAGCTCGGTGAGGAGCGTCTTGATGTCCTTCTTGTTCTCCTTGATGAAGAGCTGGTCGAGGAGGCAGACCTCGGAGTACCACTTCTTGATCTGCCCCTCGATGATCTTCTCGAGGACGTGGGCCGGCTTGCCGCTGTCCTTGTTCTGGTCCTGGCGGATCTCGCGCTCCTTGGCGAGGATCTCCGCGGGGACCTCCTCGGGGGTCAGCCAGCGCGGGTTCATCGCCGCGATCTGCATCCCGAGGTCGCGGACGAACTCCTGGAACTCGCCCGTCTTGGCCACGAAGTCGGTCTCGCAGTTGACCTCCACGAGGACGCCGATCTTGCCGCCCGCGTGGATGTAGGAGTGAACGACGCCGGCGGCCGCGGTGCGGCCCGCCTTCTTGGCGGCCTGCGCGAGGCCCTTCTTGCGCAGGTACTCGATCGACTTGTCCATGTCGCCGTCACACTCG
>JAKLHH010000490.1 GCA_022710245.1 Myxococcota bacterium | reverse complement strand
GCCAGGGATCGTCCTGCCTCTCGGTGGACTGCTCCACCGCCTGCTCCTGCCAGCTGACCTGCGGCACCACCAGCTGCGGCACGAGGACGTGCCCGCCCGGCTGCACCAGCGGCTCGGGCTGCACCATCTCCCCGCAGAAGACCTGCTTCAAATGCTGAGCGAGCGATGAGCGCGATCAGACGCACCTGCCCCGTCTGCAACCACACCTACTCCGGCTCCGTCGGAGTCTGTCCGCGCGACGGGACGCCGCTCAGCCGCACGGAGACCCTGCTCGGCCTGCCGCCGGCGGACGGCTCGCCGCCGGTCTCCCCGACGCCGCGCCTGCTGGAGACGCTGCCGCCGGGCGCCGAGCTGGACCAGGCCGCGGAGGAGAGCGGAGAGAGCTACGTCCGCGAGCCGGGGACGGTGCTCGGGTCTTACCGGCTACTCGAGCTGCTGGCCCGCGGCGGCATGGGCCAGATCTACGTCGCCGAGCACGTGCTGCTCCACCGCCAGGTCGCGCTGAAGTTCCTGCGCAGCCCGCACACGCGCGACCCGCTCGCCGTGCGCCGCTTCTTCCACGAGGCGCAGGTCGTCAACCAGATCCGCCACCCGAACATCGTCGAGATCACCGACTTCGTCGAGGCCGACGGCACCTTCTACTACGTGATGGAGCTGCTGGCGGGCGAGTCGCTGGGCTCCTACCTCGGACGCGAGCGCGTGGCGCCGCTCCCCCTCGCGCTGCACATCGTCACCCAGGTCTGCGACGCCCTGGCGGCCGTGCACGCCGCGAACGTCATCCACCGCGACCTCAAGCCGGAGAACGTGTTCCTCGTCCCCGACGAGAAGGACGGACCGCGCGTCAAGCTCCTCGACTTCGGACTGGTGAAGCTGCGGGCGCCCGACGAGCTCCCCCTGGACGCCCCGGGCACCCGGCGTCCGCTGGAGACCAACCCCGGCATGATCGTCGGCACGCCGGAGTACATGGCCCCGGAGCAGGCCCGGGGCGTCGAGATCGACACCCGCGCCGACCTCTACCCCGTCGGGGTGATGCTCTACGAGCTGATCACCGGCACGCGGCCGTTCGTGTGCAAGACGTACGGAGAGCTGCTCGTCCAGCTGCTCACCGTCGATCCATTGCCTCCCAGCCAGCGGACCCGACGGACCATCCCGCCTCGCCTGGAGGCGCTGGTCATGCGCCTGCTGCGGAAGGAGCCCGCGGAGCGCCCGGCGACGGCGGGGGAGGTCCTCGTCGAGCTGCGCGAGATCGCCGCGTCGCCGCTCGGGGGGGACACGATCGCCGCCGGCTCCGTGGACGCCGCGCGCGAGGAGAAGATCGGGCCGCCCACCCCGCCCTCGAGCCTCGGCGCAGACGAGGAGAAGGTCGGGCCGCCCACTCCGCGCTCGGGCCTCACCACGAGCCCCGGCGTGATGCCGCCAGCCGGCGTCGGGCGTCGCGCGCGCCTCGCCTGGCTGGTGGCGGCCATCACGGTGCTGGCGGCCGGCGGCGGCGCGGCGCTGCTGCTGCTGCGACACCGCCCGGCCACCACCACGCCCGCGGCCGGCACCGGCAGCGGGCCGGCGGCGGAGCAGCCGATCGCTCGCCTGAGCCAGCTCTGGGGCGACGTCTTTCACCGACCTCGCGGGAGCAACACCTGGAGCCCGGCGACGCAGGGGATGGCGCTCCGCTACCACGACACCATCCGCTCGGGACGCGGGGCGCGCTTCCGCGCCACCTTCCTCGCCGGCGGCCGCATCGACGCCGACGAGGAGACCGAGCTGCTGATCGAGCCGCCTCAGGCGGGCGGCCGCACCCCGCAGGCCCGCGTCGCGCGCGGCACCATCCGCGTCGAGGCCCAGCCCGGCGTGCCGCTGCGCTTCCTCGGCGCCGACGGGAGGCCCGCGGAGATCGTGGCCACTGGGCGAGACCCGGTGGCCCTCCGCATCCGCGGCACGGCCGGCGGCGCCCTGGAGGTGGCGGCGCTCCGCGGCGCTGTGCAGGTCCGCTCCGCCGACGGGACCACGACCTCCGTCGGCCCCGACGAGGCGTTCGAGGTCCGCAGCGGCCAGCCCGCCGTCAAGATCAAGCTGCTCCCGTTCCCCGCGCTCAGCGCGCCCGGGGTCGACGCGCGCCTGCGGGAGGGGCTCGTCACGCTGCGCTGGGTCGGCGTCGACGGCGCCTCCCGCTACCGGGTCCAGGTCAGCCACTTCATCAGCTTCGACGAGAACCTCGCCGACATGGTGATCACCGGCACCGAGCTCCGCTTCCCCGAGCTCAAGGCAGACACCTATGTCTGGCGCGTCTGCAGCATCGACGAGCACGGCCGCGAGGGCGAGTTCGGGTTCGCGCGACGCTTCACGACCTACCCGTCGGAGACCCCCGCCGCGCTCCCCACCGGCACCGCGATGATCGCGCCCGCGGATCGCGCCGTCGTGGAGTACGTCAAGGGCTCGCGCCCCGTCGTGTTCCGCTGGAAGCAGCCGAAGGCCGCCACCGTCCTCGTCATCGCGCGCGCCCGCGAGCTGCTGAAGCACGTCGAGGTGAAGCGCGCGGCGAGCGCTGGCCGCAGCGAGGTCGAGGGCCTGCTGGCCGGCGTCCACTACTGGGGCGTCTACGCCACCGACAAGCAAGGCGAGCTGCGGCCCCTCTTCGCGCGACCTTATCGGGTGGTGATCGTCAACCGCACGAACCCGAACGTGCGCCTCCCGGCGATCGACTGGAAGCAGTGAGGATGCCCCGGCCCCTCGCCGCCCCTGCCCTGCTGCTCGGCCTGCTCCTCGGCGCGCCCGCGGCTCAGGCGGCGGGCATCGTGGTCACCAGCAACCCCTCGCCGATCGTGCTCGGGGAGGTCGAGCGGGCGACGATCGACGTCCTCGGTCTGCCCGGCGATGGGCCTCTGGGCGTGGCCGTGAACGTGGGCGCTGTCGAGCGGCAGACTCCCCTCCCCGGAGGGGTGCGCCTCACCTATCGCGCGCCGGCCCAGCGCTTCCCGCAGCTCCTCTGCCTCGCGCTCTGGCGCGAGGGCGCGCCCGGCACGCTGGTGGTCCGCGTGCCGCTCCACGGACGGACGGCGGTGGACGTGACCACGCGCCCCAGGTCAGACGTCACGCTGGCCGTGGGCGGGCGCGTCTTCGGCCCTCGCCCCAGCGGGCCCACCGGCCGGCTGCGGATGAACGTCATCGTCGCCCCCGGCATCACCGAGGGCCACGTGCAGGTGATCGACCAGCGCGGCCTGGAGACGCGGCGGCCGGTGCCCATCGGGCAGCCGGACTACAACCTGCTCACCGTCGCCGCGCGCCCGGAGCGCGTCGGCCCCGCGGACACCCCGCGCGTGGAGGTCGTGATCGCCGAGGCCGAGCGGCGCGGGGCCGCCTCGCCGCGGCTCGAGCTCGTCGGCCCTGGTGGCGGCGCGGTCGACGTGCTCGAGGTGGAGGCCGTCGCCAAGGGGCGCTACCGGGCGAGCTGGGCGCCAGAGACGCGGCCGCGCGCGGGGCGCTGGTCCCTGACGGCCCTGCTGCCGGATCAGCCGGCCAACCGACGCACGGTCACGGTCGTCATCGATCCGCCGCCGGCGTCCGCTCCCGTGGCGGCCACCCAGCCGGCTCCGCCCCCGCCGCCGACGAAGGCTCCGCGCCGCCTGGTGGTGCAGGCCGCGGTCGCCGCCGGCCTCCTCCACAACCTGGGCGCGCTCGCCAGCCCCAGCCTCGGGCTGGAGGTGGGGCTCGAGCACCCGCTCCCCGGCGGGCGGCTCGCCGGGTTCCTCCTCGCTCGCTGGAGCTGGGCCAGCCAGGACGTGCCGGTCACTGGCTTCCAGCCCTCGCGCGCGACCGTGCTGCTGGCGCCGCTCGGGGCGGGCGCGCGGTGGAGCTTCGGCAGCTGGCGCGTCTCCCCTTATCTGACCGTCGCCGTGCTCGCCCAGCTCGTCCGCTCCCACGTCGTCGGACCGCAGACAGGCGACGTGCTCCGCTGGGACGTGAAGCCCGGCGTGCTCGGCGGGGCCGGGGCCGGGGTCAGGCTGTGGCGCGGCAGCCTCTTCCTCCAGGGCGCGTACCAGTGGAGCCAGCTGGAGAACGAGGACCTGGCGCTGCTCGCCGGCGGCCTGCTGCTCGAGGCCGGCTACCGCCTCTCCCTCTGACCCCGCTCCCTCTGCCCCGCCTACTGCCGGCCGAAGCGCCGCTCCAGCTCGCCGCGCCCGAGCCGCAGCAGCACCGGACGCCCGTGCGGGCACGCGCCGGCGAAGTCCACCTGATCGAGGCTGGCGAGGAGCGCGCCGATCTCACCCTCGTCGAGGGCGCGGCCGCCGCGGACCGAGCCGTGGCACGCCATCCGCGCCAGCACCTCCTCGCGCGCCGCGCTCACGAGCTGCGTCGCGCCGACCGCGGCCAGCTCCTCGAGGACCTCGCAGAGGAGCGCCGCCGGGTCCGCGGTCCGCAGCGCCTCGGGCACCGCGCGGATGGTCCAGGTGGCGGCGCCGAAGGGGTCCAGCTCGAAGCCGAGCTCGCCGAGCGCCGCCTCGGCCTCGCGCGCGGCCGCCTCCAGCCGCGGCTCCAGCGCCACGACGACGGGGATCAGCAGCCGCTGCGAGGGGAGCGCGCCCGCGCGCGACGCGAGGCGGAGCTGCTCGAAGGTCACGCGCTCGTGCGCCGCGTGCTGGTCGATCAGCACCAGCTCGCCCTCGCCCTCGCAGAGGAGGTAAGTGCCGAGCGCCTGCCCGAGCACGCGCAGCCGCCCGAAGTAGCCGGTCGCCGACGAGGCGGCCCGCTCGAGGAGCGGATAGGGCGCCACCGCCTCGCCGGCCCGCGGCGGCGGGGGCGCGAGCCCGGCCTGCGCCGACCAGAAGCGGCGCGTGGCCTCCTGGATCCTCCGCTTGTGCTCCTCGTAGCCGCCCTCGCCCGCTGGGGCGAGGCGATAGGTCCGCGCGGGCTCGGACCCGACGAGCGCCGACCCGGACGCTCCCGGTCCCTCGCCAGCGGGCTGCGGCCGCGCCCCGGCGAGGAAGGCGCGCACGCACCGGCGCAGGCTCGAGTAGATCCGGTCGGGCTCGGCGAGGCGGACCTCGATCTTCTGCGGGTGCACGTTGACGTCGAGGCGCGACGGGTCGAGCTCGAGGTGCACCACCGCGAGCGGGTAGCGGCCCGGCGGCAGCAGCTCGCCGTAGCCCGCGCCCACCGCGTGGACCAGCGATCGATCCCGGACGAAGCGCCGGTTCACCAGCAGCGTCACCGCCTGCGCCGTGCGGCCCGACTGCTCCGCCGGCGCCAGGCAGGCCTCCACGCGCAGGCCGTCGTCCTCGAGGGTCGCCGTCGCCAGCCCGGCGCCGCGCCGGCCCAGCACCGCGCGCGCGCGCTCCAGCCGGTCCCGGCACGGCGGCAGCTCGAGGGTGCGGCGTCCGTCGACGGTGAGGGTCAGGTGCACCTCGGGCGAGGCCAGCGCGAGCCGGGTCACCGCGTCGCTCGCGTGCGCCGCCTCGGTGGCGCTGCTGCGCAGGAACTTGAGCCGGGCCGGCGTGTTGAAGAAGAGGTCCGCGACCTCGATCAGCGTCCCCGTCCGGCAGCCGACCGGCTCGCGCTCGAGGACGCGGCCGGCCTCCACGCGCAGCTGGTGCCCGAGCTCGGCGCCGGGCGGCCGGCTCCGCAGCGTGAGCCGGGCCACCGAGGCGATGCTCGGCAGCGCCTCGCCGCGGAACCCCATCGTGCGCACCTCGAGGAGGTCGAGCGCGCTGCGCAGCTTGCTGGTGGCGTGGCGCTCGAGGCAGAGCTCCAGCTCCTCCGGGGTCATCCCGCAGCCGTCGTCGACGACGCGGATCGCCCGCAGTCCGCCCTCCTCCACCTCCACGTCGACGCGCCGTGCGCCGGCGTCGAGCGCGTTCTCGACGAGCTCCTTGACCACCGAGGCCGGGCGCTCCACCACCTCGCCGGCGGCGATCTGGTTCACCACCTCGGGTGGGAGGACGACGATGCGGGGCGCGCTCATCGGCTCGCGCTCGCCCTGTGGTGATCCGCCATCTCGACTCGCCTCATCCGTGAGAGTGACTATCGCCGAGGAGTCCTGACCCTGACAAGCCGGGGGGGCCTTTCCCTAATCGTCGGGCCAGCGCCCGCGCTGCCCTGGAGTGGGGTGGGAGCCTGGGCTGGCGGGGGGCGATGGGGCTGAGCAGAGTGGTTCGGCAGTGGTGAGGGGC
>JAKLHH010000049.1 GCA_022710245.1 Myxococcota bacterium | reverse complement strand
CCCCTACACCTTCACCTTCGTCCTCGACTGAGGTAGCAGCACGTTGAGCACCCCAACCATGCACCGCCCCCTCGCCCGCTCGCTCCTCCTCCTCGCGCTGCTGACCGCGCTGCCAGCGCGCGCGCAGGACGGCCTGCGCGAGGAGGTCAAGCACGCGGCCCCGAAGCTGACGCGGCCGCCGCGGCTGCTCAAGTTCGTCGAGGCGCCCTACCCGCCCGGCGCGGTCAAGCGCGGCGCGCGCGGCACCGTCAACCTGCAGCTCGAGCTCGGCGCCGACGGTCGCGTGCGCAAGGTCGTGCTCATCTCCAGCCCCGACGCGGAGCTGACCGCGGCGGCCACCGCGGCGGCGAAGCAGTTCCTCTTCTCCCCCGCCGAGGTCGACGGCAAGCCGGCGCCGGTGCGCATCGACTACGCCTACAACTTCAGCCTGACGACCGAGTTCAAGCCGCGCGTGCCGGCCTGGGCCGAGGACCGCCAGCTCGCCGAGGCGGGCGCGGACGTGCTGGTCGGCCGTGTGCGCGAGCAGGGCACGCGCCTGCCGATCCCGGGCGCGGCGGTCGCGCTCCGCGGGCTCGGCGTCGAGGTGCGCACCGACGAGAAGGGCGCCTTCGCGGTCAAGCAGGTGCCGCCGGGCAAGCACCGCGTCGAGGCGATCTCGCTCGAGCACCGGCGCGAGTCGATCGACGCTGAGGTGCGCGCGGGCGAGCAGACCCGCATCGAGTTCTACTTGCCGCGCCTCGCGGCCAACCCCTACGAGACCGTGGTCCGCGGCCAGCGCCGGAAGACAGCGGACACCCGCGTCACCCTGCGCGAGAAGGAGCTGACCACCGTCCCCGGCACCTTCGGCGATCCGATCCGCGTCATCGAGAACCTCCCCGGGGTGGCGCGCGTCCCCTACGTGGGCGGCGCGCTCCTCATCCGCGGCTCACCGCCGCAGGACTCGGGGGTCTACCTCGACGGGATCAAGATCCCCCTCCTCTACCACTTCCTCGGCGGCCCCTCGGTGCTGAGCCCGGAGTTCCTCGATCGCATCGACTACTACCCGGGGAACGTCGAGGTCCGCTACGGGCGGCTCACCGCCGGCCTGATCGACGTGGCGACGCGGAGCGCCTTCACCCAGCAGTGGGGCGGCGCCGTCGACATCAACCTGCTCAACACCGGGCTCACGCTGAAGGTGCCGCTCTCGAAGCGCGTCAGCATCACCGGCGCGGTGCGGCGCTCGTACATCGACGCGCTCCTGCCCACCATCCTCAAGGCGAGCGGCCAGACGGCGACCACGGTCGCGCCCGTCTACTACGACTACCAGCTCCGCCTCGACGTCGCGCTGCCGAACGACGGCCAGCTCTTCTTCCTCGTCTTCGGGTCCGACGACTCGATCGCGGTGGTCTCCAACGAGCCGGACCGCAAGGTCGACATCTCGCTCGACTCGCGCATCAGCTTCCACCGGCTGCTGGCGAGCTGGCGCTGGCAGATCACCCCGCGGCTCGTCTCGAAGATGACGCCCTCGGCCGGGATCGACTACATCACCTTCGACGGCGGCACCGCCTCGGTGAACCTGCGCACCTTGAGCGCCTCGCTGCGCGAGGACCTGGAGTACCGGGCGCACAAGCGGCTCACCCTGCGCGGCGGCGTCGACCTCCTCTTCGAGCAGACCAAGGCCGACTTCGAGGTGCCGATCCCGGTCGACTACCGCAACCCGGCCATGGGGCTCACCTCGCCCTTCACCACGGATCCGCAGCGCGTCGGCACCAGCCAGGTGCGGCTGGGCGTCGCCGGCTACGTCGACGCCATCATCGGCCTGGGCGAGCACCTGCAGCTCATCCCGGGCGCGCGCATCGAGCTCTACCGCTACGAGGGCAAGGTCCGCTTCTCGGCCGACCCGCGCCTCACCGCGCGCTGGGCCGTCGGTCGCACGACCACGCTGAAGGGGGGCGTCGGGCTCTTCTCCCAGCCGCCGCAGCCGCAGAACTCGAGCGCCGACTTCGGCAACCCGAACCTCGACCCCGAGCACACCGCCCACTTCAGCCTCGGGATCGAGCAGCAGCTCCTGCCGGCGCTGCGCCTCGACGCGCAGGTCTATTACCTGCACCGCTACGACAACGTGGTGCCGACCCGGCAGGTCCGCTTCGAGGACGGCGTGCTGCACCCGGTCCGCTTCCTCAACGCGGGCAGCGGCTACTCGTACGGCCTCGAGGTGCTGCTCAAGCACGACGTCACCCGGCGCTTCTACGGCTGGCTCTCTTACACGCTCTCGCGGTCAGGCCAGCAGCGCGAGCCCGGCGGGGACTACCAGCTCTACACCTTTGACCAGACGCATATCCTGACCCTGGTCTCGAGCTTCCGCCTCGGCCTGGGCTGGGAGCTCGGCGCGCGCTTCCGCCTCGTCTCCGGACGCCCGACGACGCCCGTCCTCGGCGGCGTCTTCGACAGCGACCGGGGCCGCTACCGCCAGATCACCGGCGAGGTGGGCTCCGATCGGATGCCGCTCTTCCACCAGCTCGACCTCCGCGTGGAGAAGACCTGGTTCTTCAAGCTGTGGCGCCTCTCGGTTTACCTCGACGTGCAGAACATCTACAATGCCGAGAACCCCGAGGCGATCGTCTGGGACTATCGCTACCGCCAGTCGGGGCCGATCCGGGGGCTGCCGATCCTGCCCTCGCTCGGCCTCAAGGG
Organism: Myxococcota bacterium; assembly: GCA_022710245.1. The sequence continues at coordinate 12,658 of JAKLHH010000049.1, read as the reverse complement.
GAGCTTCTGATGCAGCCTCGCGCTCGATCCGGCAGATCGATCCGTGTCGCCGCAGCGCTCGCGCTGCTCGCCTCGCTCGCCGCCTGCACGCCGGACTTCGAGAACGTCTGGCAGGTCCTCGACCTGCGCATCCTCGCCATCCAGGCCGAGCCCCCCGAGGTGCTGCAACCGCTGGGGACGCTCACCTTCCCGGCCGTCAAGGTGAGCGCGCTCGTCGTCGACCCGCGCGCGCCCGACGGCGCGGTCTTCGACTGGAAGCTCTGGGCCTGCACCGCCGACGAGAACCGCTGCGAGATCTCTTCGAAGCAGGTGCTGGTCAAGGAGGGGCGCTCCACCCTCGACGCGATCCGCGTCGACTACGTCCTCTCCACCGAGCTCTACCTGGCGGCGATCCAGGCCGACGTGCTGAAGGGCTTCGGTGGCGTGCCGGTGATGCTCGAGCTGCAGGTGAGCCGCGAGGGCTCCACGGACCGCGGCGTCAAGCGCCTGGTCTACGGCGCGCCGCTCCCGTCGCAGAAGACGCCGAACGCGAACCCGACCCTCGCCGGCGTCCTCGCCGACGACAAGCCCCTCCCGGCGGCGCTCACCGCCACGGTAGGGACACCGATCAAGCTCCTGCCCGAGCCGGCCAAGGAGGCCGCCGAGCAGTACTGGGTGGCGACCTACACGGGCGGCGAGCGCCAGCTCACCGAGTTCCTGAGCTACGCCTTCTTCACCACCTCGGGCAAGCTCTCCGACGCCACCACCGGCGGCAAGCCGACACCCTTCGTGGAGAACAAGAAGATCGCCGACCCCTCCTCGACCTGGACGCCGACGACGCCCGGGCTGGCGCGGCTCTGGGTGGTCACGCGCGACGATCGCGGCGGCGTCAGCTGGACGACCTTCACGGCGACCGTGCTGCCGGCGGCCGAGGCGGGCGCGGCGGCCGCCGACGGCGGCGCGCGCCGCGAGTAGCGAAGGGGCTTTCCAACGCCCCGCCGAACCGCTAGCCTACTGCCACTCACGAAAGGAGCCTCTCATGCGGACCCTGTCTCTGCTCGTCCTCGTCTCCCTCGCGCTCGCCGGCTGCAAGAAGGACGGCGCGGCCGAGGCCGGCGGTGGTGGTGGTGGGTCGACGCTGACCGCCAAGTTCCCGGGCACCGAGGCCGGGGCCAAGGACCTGCTCAGCACCTTCCTCAAGCAGGGCAACGACAACGTCGCGTTGACGCTGGCGCTCAAGCCCTCGAGCGCCGACTACCGCGCGGTCTTCGCCACCGAGGAGCTCGCCGCCGCGGCCGAGAAGACCTACGAGAGCCTCTGGTCGGCGGTGCCGAAGATGCCGATCGGACCCAAGGAGGGCCAGACCGAGCTCTCGATGCTCTCCGCGCTGACCGACGAGCTGAAGACCGGCGCCGGCAACTCGCGGGAGTTCCCGGGCGGCTACAAGCAGGCCTCCGAGTGGCTGAAGCCAGGCCTCAGGGTCTACCGCTGGAAGTTCCTCAAGCCGGGCGAGCGCCTCGGCATGGCCTTCGACGGCCTCTACCACGTGAACGGCCACTGGGTGTTGATGCCGAAGCCGTGGCGCATCAAGGGGCCGAAGGCGTAGCTCCCTCAGCTTGTTGGTCGCGGCAGCTCCGCACGACCTGTGCGGCGCCGCGACAATCATTCTAGCGACCGCCCCGCCCCTTGTTCGTGGTCGCGCTCCGTCTCAGGTAGCGCGCCGCCACCACCGCCGGCTGCTCGACGAGCTTGCCCTCCTCGGCGCAGACCACGAGCCGCAGGAACTGCGCCATGGTCCAGGCGAGCGGCGTCGCCCCGTCGGTCCCCTGGCCGAAGCGGAAGCCGCGCGGGGTGGGCTCGGGGCGGTCCCAGACCTGCTCGGGCATCATGCCCCCCGCGTTGGCGAAGGCCACCATCGCGTCGAGGTAGGGCTTCGCGTCGCCGCCGCGCGCGAGCTCGTACTCGCCGCGCTCGCCCGTGAGGAGCGGCCAGAGGCGGCCGACGCCGCTCCCGGCGAAGCCGCTGCCGTCGGCCTTCTCGCCGTAGCCGTCGTGGTTGTAGCGGTACCAGCCGGGCCCGCGCGGCGTCGCGACGCGGATGGTCGCGTCGACCACCTGCAGCGAGCGCTCGATCACCGGGTCGTTCGCCGGCCGGATGCCGAGGCGCACCAGCTCGAGGAACCCGGCGTCGACGATCGTGCGCTCGTCGAAGGAGCCGCCGCCGTTGTTGATGTCGAGCGGCGCGCCGTCGTCGGGCCGGGTGTTGTCGTTGATGCGGAGGTAGTAGCCGCGCTTGCCCTTCAGCTTCGCGTCGAGCGGGCCGGTCCGCGTCACCAGCCACTTCTCGAGGCTGCCCGCCCACTGGTCGGCGGCCTTCAGGTAGCGCTTCGCGTCGGCGGCCGCGCTGTTCGCGCTCGCGAGCTCGGCGGCGCAGACGAGCCCGGCGATCTCCGCGGCGATGGTCGAGGGCGAGTAGCCGCCCTCCTCCTCCCAGCGCTCCTGCGGCGTCGCGGGGCCGCGCGCGAGGAGGAGCTCCGCGGCGGGGCGGACGTGCCTCTCCCAGGTCTCGCGGTCGCGGCGGCCGAGCTGCCAGGCGAGCACGACGGGGAAGGCGACCTCGTCGAGCTGCAGCGACTGCCAGTGCGCCTTGCCGTCGAGCCAGCTGTTCTGCGGGAAGCTCCCGTCGGGGCGCTGCTGCACCTTGAAGAGGTAGTCGAGCGCGCGCTCGGCCGCTGGTCGATCGCCGACGGCGAGGAGCGCGGTGGCGACCTGGTAGAGGTCGCGCGACCAGACCAGGTGGTAGCCGCCGATGTCGGCGCGGTCGGCGCGGACCTGGTGGCCCCAGGGGATGCTCATCGAGGCGATGTTGGCCCCGCGGTAGGTCTTGTCCTCGTGAGCGCGCAGGACGAGCACGGCCAGGCGGAAGGCGCGGCGGTAGCGCTCCTCGCGCGGCACGCGGACGCCGCGGAGCGCCTCGGCCCACTCCTTCAGGTACGCCTCGCGGAGCGCCGCGAAGCCTCGCCCGAGGCTGGCGCGCGCGCCGGCGAGCGCCGCGGCCGGCGTGGCGCCGAAGCCGAGCGCGAGGGTGACGCGCCCTCCGCGCGCGAGCGTCGCCGCCTGCAGGACGTTGCCCCGCTCAGCGCGCGCGTGACGCCAGGTCAGGCGGCCGTGGCGGAGGAGGTCGGTGCGGCCGTCGCTCCGGCCCACGTAGCCGGTGCTCGGGCGCGCGAGCGGAGGCTGCGCGACGAGCGCGCTGGCGACGGAGCCCTCCTGCGCGAGGAGCGCATCGCCCTCGCTCCAACCGCTGTCGCCGGTGCAGGTGTTGGCGAGCGAGGGATCGTAGAGGACGTGCAGCTCGAGGCGCGGGTCCCGGGCCTGGAAGGCGACCTCGACGAGCAGCGTCGCGCGCGCGGGGTCGGTGAGGGTGGTCTTCTCGATCCGGAAGAGCCCCTGCGGGTGGCGGCTCGTCTGCCGGTAGAGGAGGCCGCGCTCGTCGAGCCACTCGATCTTGCGCTCGAGGCCGGGCTCGCTCTCCAGCCAGGCGCGGCGGCCGTCGCTGACCGCGAGCTCGAGGGTGCGCACGTTGGCCATGTCGAGGCGAGGGTAGTAGACCTCGCTCACGACGCCGCCCTGTAGCGTGAACCAGAGCTTGGAGGCGACGCCGGCCGCGGTGCCGACCGCCTCCTTGGCCCCCGAGGTCCAGGTGGAGACCTCGCCGGGCGCGCCGGGCGCCGGGCCAGGGGCTGGCTCGGTCGCCGCGGGGCGGCTCGCGGGAGGCACCGGCGGCGCGGCCTTCGGCGCGGGGGTGGGCGGCGGCGCGCAGGCGATCCCGCCGAGCAGCAACAGACCGAGTAGCCCACGCATGACGCCTCCTCGGGGCGGCAGGCCCCGCGGCGGTTGTAGCGGGGGAGCGCGGAAACAGCAAGAGCGGGCGGTCCAGCGGTCTGCCCGGGCTCTCCCAGGTCTGGACGCTCGACCTCCACCTGCGCGGCGACGTCGGCGACTACCGGGACAAGCCAGGCGAGAAGCCCGTCGCGCACCAGAAGGCCATCTCGATGGCGAAGGACTCGAAGGCGAGCGTCGTCGCCGCCGGGAACGTGGCGGGCACGGACTGCACCATCACCTGGACGGCCAAGACCTTCAGCCTGGAGCCGTGGGGCACGCCCTCGCTGATGGACCCGGGCTACTTCCTGTCCGCCACCGGCGTGGTCGACGCCGGCGACCCGGGCAACCTGTGGTTCGAGCTGATCGGCCGCGCCGATCCCTGCTACGACCGCAGCGTGACCGCCCCCAAGGGGGGCTGCTCGGCCGTGGACACGACGGGCAACTGCGCGCTGCCCACCTCGCCCGAGATCCTGACGAAGACAAAGACCGCGGACCCGTTCCACGTCGGGATCATCGGCCGGCTGGCGAAGCCGGCCGCGCTCGGCACCGACGGCAGCATCGCCAAGGGCCAGATCGACCCGGCCATGTCGCTCTGCTGCGGCGGCGAGCTGGGCGTACCCTGGGACTACACGCAGCGGCTGACCTGGGACGCGATGACGCCCGAGGGCGGCACCGGGCCGGACGCGAGGAAGGATGAGCGCTGAGACCGGAGGCGAGGCGCCGCGCTCCTCGACGCGCTGCCGACCGCCCCCGACGACGTGGCGCTGAGGCTCCTCGTGTCCGCCCATGCCGCCGCTGAAGGCGCCGGCGATCGGGCACCGTCAGCCGGGCACCGTCAGCCGCGTAGCATGGCGACCAGCCCGCCGACCACCTCTGGCGCCTGCAGTCATCGCGCGCCGCGAGCGCGCCGCTGAGGCCGCCCTGCTCGCGTCCTGGCGCTCCGCGGTGGATGGCGAGTTTCCTCGGGTTTCACTGACCGTCCATCGCGGCCAGCCGGAGGAGACGGTGGCACATGCGTTGCAGCCCCGGTTGCCGGAGGTCACGATGCGCCGAGGGACCCACGGCAGGCGGACGAGAGTATCGGTGCTGGCAGCGGCTGGTCTGGCGCTGGTGCTCTGCAGCAGCGTCGAGGCGGAGCCCGGCCGCTGGGGGAGCGCGCGAGCGCCGGCGACCCCGGCAGCGGCTCGGGGCCGGCTGCCCACCTGGCTCCAGGCGCTGAGCGGCAAGCTCCACCTCCGCCGCCCGGCGGCGGCCCTGCAGGCGCCGACCGCGGCGCAGGCGTCGGCCACGCCGTTCAGGAGCGCGCCGGCGCCGGTGCGCACGATGAGCACCACGCTGGAGGAGCTGGGCCGGGCGGCGCCGGCCTCGGTCGACCAGCACACGTTGACGATCACTCCCGCTCTCCATCATGTCTGGCCCCGCTTCGACATCAGCAGGAACGTGAAGGCGCTGAGGGCGATCAGACCTGGGGGGGAGCTGATCGTGCAGAACAGCCTCACCAGCGGACGGCTCGCGGACACCATGGACATGGAGGCGGCGGCCAGGGGGTTCGAGGAGGCGATCAAGGCGAGCGGTCTGACTGGCTTCCAGGTCCGGCTGATCCAGGTGTCCACCTGGGCGGGTCGCGTGCCCGAGCTCCACATCCAGCGCGCTCCCACGCAGCAGCCGCTGGCGCGGTAGCGCACCGCCACCCGCAGCCCCAGCGTGTCGTGGCCCTCGGGCGCGCGCGCTCACCTCGCCGCGCGCGTTCACCTCGCCGCGGCGGTCCTGCGCTCCCACGCCTCCCTCTGCAGCGCGGCCAGCTCCACCTCGGAGGAGACGGGATCGGCGCCGACCAGCACGGTCTCCTCGCCGGTCGCGACGGTGGAGCAGCAGAGCGTGACATCGGTGACGCGGGCCTGCGGCCTGCCCTCGACGACCACGCTCCAGGGGCGCGGCAGGATCAGCCCGCCGCAGAGGCAGCGGTCGCCGAAGCGCGCGGCCTTGCGACCGTGGAGCTCCACCGTCGCCGCCCCGCTGGCGATGCTCCCGCCGTGCAGGGTCAGACTGGTGATGACAGCTGCGGGCTTGCCCATGAGTGCCCTCTCCAGGCTAGTTGAGCTTGACCAGGGTGCCCTTGATCTCCGTCTCCTCGACGGAGGCGCTCTTGATGCTCCCCTCGCTGAAGGCGCGGATCTTGTCCTCGGTGAGCTCGAGGAAGGTCTTGCCGACCTGCAGCGTGAGCTTCTCCCGCGCCTGGATCAGGACGGTCCTCGCCCGGTGCTCCGAGGTCTGCTTGACCTCGACGGTGCGATTCCTCCCGACGCGCTCTGTGAACCGGCCCGGCGCGATGGCCGTCGATGGCCTCGGCAACGTCTACGTGGCCGGCATCGTCGGGGCGGGCGCGATCACGGGCTTCGACGGCACGCCGCTCACCGCGCCGGGGTCGAGCGCGTTCATCTGGAAGATCGGCTGCGGCTGGAAGCCATAGCCACGCCCGCTGGCGCCACCCGGCCCGAGGTCAGCGCGCGTCGACCAGCGGCCTGAAGCGGTGGGTCGTGGTCTGCGCGAGGCGCTGGCCCGGCCGCAAGATCGTCGAGGGGAAGCTCGCGTGGTTCACCGAGTCCGGGAAGTGCTGCGCCTCGAGGCAGAAGGCGGAGTGGATCCCGTAGCGCGCGCCGCCCTTCCCCGTGAGCGTGCCGTCGAGGAAGTTGCCGGTGTAGAGCTGCAGGCCCGGCTCGGTGGTCCACACCTCGAGCTCGCGGCCGCTCTTGGGCTCGGAGACGCGGGCCGCGAGCGCGAGCTGCTTGCCGCCGCTGCGGAGCACGTAGTTGTGGTCGTAGCCGCGCGGCGTGCCCGTCAGCTGCGCGAAGCGGCTGCCGATCGGGGTCGGTCGCGTGAAGTCCATCGGCGTCCCCTGCACGAGCGCCAGCTCGCCGGTCGGGATCAGCGTGGCGTCGACGGGCGTGTAGCGGTCCGCCTCGAGGGTGAGGACCTGCCCGAGCACGTCGCCGACGCCCGCGCCGGCGAGGTTGAAGTAGCTGTGGTGGGTCAGGTTGACCGGCGTCGCCTTGTCCGTCGTCGCGGCGTAGTCGAGACGCAGCTCGCTGTCGTCGGTCAGCGTGTAGGTGACCGAGGCCGTCAGCGTGCCCGGGTAGCCCTCGTCCCCGTCGGGGCTGACCAGGCTGAAGGTCACCGCCGCGCCGCTCGCCGCGGCCCGTGCCTGCCACACCTTCTTGTCGAAGCCCTTGAGCCCGCCGTGCAGGTGGTTCGGGCCGTTGTTCTTCGCCAGCGTGTAGGTCTTGCCGTCGAGGGTGAAGCGCCCGCCCGCGATGCGGTTCGCGACGCGCCCGACGGTGGCGCCGAAGTACGGGTGCCCCTTCAGGTAGCCCTCGAGGCTGTCGAAGCCCAGCACGACATCGGCGAGGTGGCCCTCACGATCCGGGACGCGGAGCTCGGTGAGGAGCGCGCCGTAGCTCATCACCCTGGCGACCATCCCGCGGGCGTTGGTCAGCGTGAAGAGCGTCACCTCCGCGCCGTCGGGCAGGCGGCCGAAGGGCGTCTGCTCCACGCGGGCGCGCGCGTGGCCGGGGCCGGTGGTGCCCGCCGGGGCATGGCAGCCGGCGAGGAGAGCGAGCGACAGCAGCAGTGCGGGTCTCGTCATCATCGGGGTCCTCGTGAGCAGGCGGTGGCCGTACCGTAGGGGAGCGAGGGCCGCGGGGTCAAGCGCGCGCCGACTGGCTGTCAGGCCGCGCCGCGCGAGGAGCGACCCGGCTGGACCGCGGCGACGAAGGTCACCTTCGGGTGCTCCTCCATGGCGCGCCGCAGCGCCCACTCGGTCTCGAAGAGCACCAGCGGACGCCCCTCGACGTCGAGCACGCAGGTGCTGTAGCCCGGCCGGTCGAAGCGGTCCAGCTCGATCTCCCCCTCGATCCAGCGGGCGTGCTGGTACGGCAGCGCCTCGAACGCCACCGTGGCGCCGTACTCGGCCTTGAGGCGGTACTGGGTGACCTCGAACTGCAGGACGCCGACGGCCCCGAGCACGGGGTCGCGCTCCAGCCGGCGGCGATCGAAGAAGAGCTGCACCGCGCCCTCCTCCGAGAGCTGCTCGAGCCCCGTCCTCAGCTGCTTGCGCTTCATCGGGTCGGCCTCGCGCACCCGCACGAAGTGCTCCGGCGAGAAGCGCGGGATGCCCTCGAACTCCAGCACCGGCCCCTCGCAGAGGCTGTCACCGATGCGCAGGACGCCCGGGTCCCAGAGCCCGATCACGTCACCCGAGAAGGCCTGCTCGACCTGGATCCGCTGCTGGGCGAGGAACTGGAACGACTTCGTCAGCGCGATGGTCTTGCCGGTCCGCGCGTGCGTGATGTCCATGTCCCGTCGGTAGGTGCCCGAGCAGACCCTGGCGAAGGCGATGCGGTCCCGGTGGCGCGGGTCCATGTTCGCCTGGATCTTGAAGACGAACGCGGTGAAGGCCGGCGCGTCGGGCGGCAGCAGGCCGGTGCTGGTCCGCCGCGGGCGAGGCGACGGCGCCAGCTCGACGAAGGCCTGCAGGAACGGCTCGACGCCGAAGTTCGTCATCGCGCTGGCGAAGAAGACCGGCGTCAGCTGCCCGGCCAGGAACCGCTCCTGGTCCCACTGGCAGCTCGCCCCGTCGAGCAGCTCCAGCTCCTCGAGGAGGCGGGCGTGCGCGCTCTCGCCGAGCGCGTGGCGGAGCGCGGACCCGCGGACGTCGTCGACCTGCATCGGCACCGGCCGCGAGCCACCCTCGGAGCGCTCGAAGCGGAGCATCTGGCGCGCCGCGCGGTCGTAGACCCCCTGCAGCGTCGAGCCGGCGCCGACCGGCCAGCTGCGCGGACAGCAGGGGATCTCGAGGACGCGCTCGATCTCGTCGAGCAGCTCCAGCGGCTCGCGGCCGTCACGGTCCATCTTGTTGATCACCGTGACGATCGGGATCCCGCGCAGGCGGCAGACCCGGAACAGCTTGATCGTCTGCGGCTCGACGCCCTTGACGCTGTCGATCAGCATGACCGCGCAGTCGGCCGCCGCGAGCGTCCGGTAGGTGTCCTCCGAGAAGTCGTTGTGGCCGGGCGTGTCGAGGAGGTTCAGGCGCCGGCCCGCGTACTCGAACTGCAGCACGCTCGTCGAGATCGAGATCCCGCGCTGGCGCTCGAGCTCCATCCAGTCGCTCGTCGTCTGGCGGCTGCTGTTGCGCCGCTGCTTGACGGACCCGGCGAGGTGGATCGCGCCCCCGTAGAGGAGCAGCTTCTCCGTCAGCGTCGTCTTGCCCGCGTCGGGGTGGGAGATGATCGCGAAGGTACGTCGCCTGGCGATCTCTTCGCTGATTCGGCTGATGTGTTCGGATACTGGCTCAGTCACGGAGGTGCCAACCTGCTGCGGCACCATCAATACGAGATCGCGCGGGTGGTGACAAGTCCCACGCGGCCCGGTAACCTGGAAACACCGCGACGGAACCGTGGTGCAGCCGTGACCAGCAACCAGAAGGGACCGCTGCTCGCGATCGTCGCGATCTGCGCTTCCGTGTGCGCGGCTTGTGATGGTGACTTGCCATCTCTCGACCGGATGTGCAGCTACGACACCCCACACGCGTGCTGGCGGTGTGGCGAGTGCAGCGGGCTGGACCCGGTGGTCGGGTGTCGCGAGGTCGGCGAGTGCGCGACCTTCTGCAACAGTTGCTTTCTCGACACCTATAGCGAGTGCAGCCCCGCGGGAGATGTCCGGTGTGCCGGCTGGTCTCCGCCTCGCCCGACGCTGGCGGGTTGCCAGGCGCAGGCCGACGGCTTCTATTGCTGCAGCTGTCCCCTGTCCCGCTTCTTCAGCACAGCGGCGACGGACCAGACCGGCCGCTGCCTGCGCTTCTGCGATAGCTGCATCGCCGAGGGGTTCACGGAGGTGCCGGGGGGGACCTGCCCGAAGTGACCTCCCCGTGGAGGGCGGGGGCTCGACGGCTCGGGCTCGACTCGGCTGCGCTCCGGGTTTAGAGTCCCGCCATGCCGAGCCCTGCCCAGCGCCGCGCCGACGAGGAGGCCGAGGGTCGCCGCCAGATCGTGCGGGTCTGCCGCCGCATGTACGAGCGCGGCTTCATCGCCGGCACCGACGGCAACGTCAGCGTGCGCCTCTCCGAGGACCGCCTGCTGATCACGCCGAGCGGCGTCCACAAGGGCGACCTCCTCGAGGAGGACCTGGTGGTGACCGATCGCGAGGGCAAGCCCCTCGCGGGCGGCCGCCGCCCCTCGAGCGAGATCCTGATGCACCTCCTCTGCTACCAGCTGCGCGACGACGTGCACGCCGTCGTCCACGCGCACCCGGTGCACGCGGTGGCGCTGGCGATGGCCGGGGTCTCGCTGGCGAACTGCATCCTGCCCGAGTCGTGCCTCTCGCTCGGGCTCATCCTCACCGCGCCCTACAGCACGCCCGGCACCGAGGAGGTCCCGGCCGCGCTGCGCGAGCTGGTGCTCCGCGCCGACGCGGTGCTCCTCGATCGCCACGGCTCGCTGACGCTCGGGCGCAGCCTCACGGTCGCCTACAACCGCCTGGAGAGCGTCGAGCACACCGCCCGCATCACCCACGCGGCGCGCTGCCTCGGCGAGGTGAGCCCGCTGCCGGAGCGGCAGGTGGAGAAGCTCCGCGAGGTGGCGAAGCGCTACGGCTGGGCGACCATCCCGCGCGGCTGCGACGAGTGCAACGCCTGCCCGAACGGGCGCGCGGCGGCCCCCGATCGCGAGGGGCTGCAGGGCCAGATCGAGGAGGCGGTGGGCCGCTACCTGAAGTCCTGACCGTGAAGTCCTGACCGTGCCGCTCCTCCTCCACCCTGCCCTGCCCCCGACGCCGCCCGACCCGCGCCTGGCCCCCGCCGAGGTGGCCCGCGTGCTGGCGCCCTTCCTCTCCGACGTGCGCAAGCGCCACATCGAGCGCGTGCTGGCAGGCCGGCTGCTCAGCGTGACGCTGGTCCTCGAGAACCTCTACGACCCCCACAACGGCGCGGCGGTGCTGCGGAGCTGTGAGGGCTTCGGGCTCCTCAACGTCCACGTCGTCGAGGGGGCCGAGCCGTTCTTCTTCTCGCGCAAGGTGAGCCAGAGCGCGCACAAGTGGCTCAACGTCCACCTCTACCGCAGCGTCGACGACTGCCTCGGTCACCTGCGCGACTGCGGGTTCGCGCTCTGGGCCGCGGTGCCGCCGCCCCGCGACGCGGCGCCGCGCGGCCACCGCTCGCCGGTTCGCGGCCTGCCCCTCGACGAGCCCGGTCCGCTCGCGCTCGTCTTCGGCAACGAGCACGCGGGGCTGAGCCCGCGCGCGCTGGAGCTCTGCCCGCAGCACTTCAGCATCCCGATGCAGGGCTTCAGCGAGAGCCTCAACCTCTCGGTCTCCGCAGCGATCAGCCTCGCGCAGGTCACCCAGGCGCGGCGCGCCCAGCTCGGCGGCCGCCGGGAGCTGACCGGCGAGGCGCTGGACCGCCTGCGCGCGGGCTATTACGGGCTCTCCACGCCGCACGCGCCGGCGCTGCTCCTCGAGCACCTGCGCCGCTGAGCGCCCCTGGTCTCGGGCAACTGAATGCACTATAATGTATTCTATGAATGCACTGCGTGGATGCACGGAGGCGTGAGATGAAGCACCTGACCATCCGAGATATCCCCGCGGACCTGGCGCGCGCCCTGGAGCACGAGAAGAAGCGACGCGGGCAGTCTCTCAACCAGACCATGAAGGACCTGCTGCGGCGGGCGCTCGGCCTCGAGCGCGGCGGCGGCCCACCGGATAACGGGCTGGGGCGCTTCGCCGGCACTTGGAGCGAGGCGGAGCACGCCGAGTTCGAGCGCAACACGCAGTTCCTCGAGGCTGTGGACGACGAGCTCTGGCGATGACGCGCCTCTGTCTCGACACGTCGGCCTACAGCCACTTCATGCGCGGTCACCCGCCGTGCGTCGCGGCGGTCACCGGGGCGACGGAGGTGCTGCTGCCGGTGATCGTCCTCGGCGAGCTGCGAGTCGGGTTCCGGCTCGGCAAGGCGCTAGAGAAGAACGAGCGAGCGCTCGCCGCGTTCCTCGCCAGCGACCCGGTCGAGGTGATCCACATCGACGAGCAGGTCGCGTCGACCTACGCTGAGCTGGTCGTCGAGCTGCGCAGGGCCGGGACGCCGGTGCCGACGAACGACATCTGGATAGCGGCCAGCGCGATCTGCGAGGGCGCGACGGTGCTCACCTACGACGAACACTTCCAGCGGATCACGCGCGCCGGCACCTCGCTGCTCCACCCCTGAGAAGGATCGACCGGAAATCACGGCGAATTCCGACGGGAGGGAGGGTTGCGACCCCTCCTTCGCCGTACTAGACTGCGAACCCGATGCGCGGCGCCGGCGAACAGCCTCGAGGGCGAGGCAGAGAGCAGCAGCGGACGGCCGAGGCCCGTGGGCCGAAGGAGCGCGAGCTCGTCAGCCGGGACCGCGCCGGCAAGGACCGCGCCGGCAAGGGGCGTGACGGCAAGGACCGCGCCGGCAAGGACCGCGCCGGCAAGGACCGCGCCGGCAAGGGGCGTGACGACAAGGGGCGTGACGGCAAGGACCGCGCCCCGAAGAAGCGCCGACCCGTCTGGCTGCGCGTCATCCTCTGGCTGCTCGTCCTCGGCACCATCCTCCTCGCGCTGGGGGTGGCGGGTATCGCCGGCGTCTTCTTCTACTACGACAAGAAGACCCAGCTCCCGCGCCGGAACCTCCACGACTACCGGCCTCCGCTCGTCACTCGCATCGTCGACCGCCACGGCGTCCTGGTCGGCGAGATCTCGGCGCTGCAGCGCCGCACCGT
>JAKLHH010000489.1 GCA_022710245.1 Myxococcota bacterium | reverse complement strand
CTGGCAGCAGCCAGAGAGAGAGACGAGATGGCAGGGATCACAGGCTACGGCGCGTACGTGCCGCGCTACCGCATCACCGTCGACGAGATCGCGCGCGTCTGGGGCGCCGACGCCACGAGCATCCAGCGTGCGCTCGGCCTCCACGCCAAGTCCGTGCCCGGCGCGGACGAGGACGTGATCACGATGAGCGTCGCGGCGAGCAAGAGCGCGCTCAGGCGGGCCTCGCTGGACCCCGAGCGGATCGAGGCGGTCTACGTCGGCTCCGAGAGCCACCCCTACGCGGTCAAGCCCTCGAGCACCACCGTCGCCGAGGCGCTCGGCTGCACGCCCTCGGTGCACGGCGCCGACCTCGAGTTCGCGTGCAAGGCGGGCACGGAGGCCATGTTCATCTCGCAGAGCCTGGTCGAGTCAGGGCGCGTGGGAGCGGCGCTGGCCATCGCCGCGGACACCGCGCAGGGAGCGCCCGGCAACGCCCTCGAGTACTCGGCGGGCGCGGCCGCGGCGGCCTACCTCTTCGGGCGAAACGAGGTGCTGGCGGAGGTGGAGGAGACCTACTCGACGATGTCCGATACCCCGGACTTCTGGCGGCGCGAGCACCAGCACTACCCCCGGCACGCAGGCCGCTTCACCGGGGAGCCGGCCTACTTCCGCCACACCCTCGGCGCGGCGCGCGGGCTGCTCGAGCGCTCCGGACGGAAGGCGTCCGACTTCCGCTACCTGATCCTGCACCAGCCGAACGGGAAGTTCCCGCAGCGCGCCGCTCGCGAGCTCGGCTTCACCGCCGAGCAGGTGCGGGTCGGCCTGCTGGCCTCCGAGATCGGCAACTCCTACTCGGCGGCCTCTCCGCTCGGGCTCGCGGCGGCGCTCGACGTGGCGCTGCCCGGAGAGCGCCTCCTGCTGGTGTCCTACGGGTCGGGCTCCGGCTCCGACGGGTTCATCCTCCGCGCCACCCCGCTCCTCGCCGAGCGCCGCGGTCGCGCGCCGAGCGTGCGCGCGCTGCTGGAGCAGCGGCTCGCCTACCTGGACTACGGCGTCTACGCCAAGCTCCGCAACAAGATCACCCTGGATGGTTGAGCCATGAGAGACGTCGCTGTGCTCGGAGTCGGGATCCACCGCTGGGGCGAGCTCTGGGAGCTCTCCCTGCGCGACCTCTTCGCGACCGCCGCGCTCGCCGCGCTCGACGACGCGCGGGTCGAGCGCGTCGACGCCATCGTCGTCGGGGCGATGGCGAGCGGGGCCTTCGCTGGCCAGGAGCACCTCGGTCCGCTCTGCGCCGAGGCGATCGGGATGCTCCCGGTGCCGGTGGTGCGCGTCGAGGCCGCCTGCGGCGCCGGGGGCCTGGCGCTCCGGCAGGGCTACCTCGAGGTGGCGAGCGGGATGAGCGACTGCGTGCTGGTGGCCGGCGTCGAGAAGATGAGCGACGTCGACGGCGCGGTGGCGACCGACATCCTCGCCACCGCCGCGGATCAGGAGGCCGAGGTCTTCCACGGCGTCAGCTTCCCGGCGCTCAACGCGATGGTCGCTCGCGCCCACATGCAGCGCTGGGGCACCACGCGGGAGCAGCTGGCGGCGGTGGCGGTGAAGAACCATCGCCACGGGCTGCTGAACCCGAACGGCCACTTCAGGCTGAAGGTCGAGCTCGAGCAGGTCCTCTCGGCTCAGCTCGTCGCGGAGCCGCTCGGCGTCCTCGACTGCGCCCCTCGCTCGGACGGCGCGGCCTGCCTGGTGCTCTGCGCGGCCGACGCGGCCCGGCGGAGCGGGAGGCCCGTGGTGCGCCTGACCGGCACGGGCGCCGCGACGGACACGCTCGCGCTGCACGCGCGCGCTGACCTGACGACCATGCCCTCGACGACCAGGGCTGCGCAGCTGGCCTACCGGATGGCCGGGGTCTCGCCCGGCGAGGTCGACGTGGCCGAGGTGCACGACGCCTTCACCATCACCGAGCTGGTGGCGCTGGAGGCGCTGGGGTTCGTGGACGCCGGCCAGAGCGGTCCCGCCACCGCGCGCGGAGAGACGACGCTCGGCGGGCGCCTGCCCGTGAACCCCTCCGGGGGCCTCAAGTCGCGCGGCCACCCGGTGGGCGCGACGGGGGTGGCTCAGGCGGTGGAGATCGTGACGCAGCTGCGCGGCGAGGCCGGCGATCGCCAGGTCAAGGGCGCGCGGTGCGGCCTCACGCACAACGTCGGAGGCGTCGGGGGGACCTCGTTCGTGCACCTCTTCCAGGCCGACTGACGGCCGCGGAGACGAGAGATGTCGGAGATCACCTGCTGGCGCGAGGCGCCCCGCCGCTACCGCCTCGAGGCTGGCCGCTGCGAGCAGTGCGGCAAGGTCTTCTTTCCGGCGCGGCAGTGCTGCGACGCCTGCCGCGGACGGCGCTTCATCAAGACGACGCTCCCCGAGGCCGGGCGGATCGTGAGTCACACGACGGTCCACTCGGCTCCCTCGCGCTTCGTGCGCTCCACGCCGTACGTGGTGGCGATCATCGAGCTCGACAACGGCGTCAGGCTCACGGCGCAGGTCACCGACCTGGTGGGCAGGGAGGTCGCCGTCGGGATGCCCGTGCAGCTCGAGCTGCGCCGCATCCAGGAGGACGACGCCACCAGCGTGATCGGCTACGGCTACAAGGCCGTCCCGCGCTGACGCTGGCCGGTCGGCGCCGGCAGGTGACTGCGCCGGGCGATTCTGGCAGGTGAGCGCGAGGAAGCGGTGAGCCTGCGGGTCAAGGACCCGACCCACGAGACCGGTGAGCAACCCGCTCGAGACGTGCACCAGCTCCACCGCGCCGTCGTCTCCGCCGCACTTCGAGCAGGCGTAGTCTTCGAGGAGCGCGGCGGCTTGCGGCGACATGCCAGGACCTGAGGCAGGCCCCCGGCTCGCGAGCTCAGCGCTCCGCCAGCCTGAGCCGGAAGGCGGAGAAGAACGTCGCCCCGGCTACCACGAAGACCAGCGCTGCCCAGCGGACGTCCCAGTCTACCTGGAAGCTCGCGATCTGCACCGCGGCGACCAGCGCCGCCAGGACGGCCGTCAGCATGCCGACGGTGGATCGGGCGACCGAACGTCGCAGCACCATCGCGATCGTGACGCCGCAGGCTGTCAGGGTCACCACCTCGCCCACCCACGCCACCAGCCGGAGCAGGTGCTGGCGAGCAAGCTTCGCGGCGGCCACCTCACCCAGCTTCGCGGCCGCGTGCAGTCTCCCCATCTCATCGTAGCCGATCGCAGCTGCCACACCGCACGCCGCCCCGAGAGCGACGAGCGTCCCCAGCAGATACCAGGCGGCTCGCTTCTCGCGCCCGACCCGCTCCGCCTGCACCTCCGCCCGGCGCCGCTCGCGCTCCGACTCCGCCTGAGCCTCGGCGGCGAGCCGCAGGCGCCGCTCGTCTGCCAGCTCGCGCTCGAGCGCCTCGATGCGCGCGCGCAGCGCCTCGCTGTCTTCACGGAAGCTCATTCTCGAACTCTAGAGAGCAGGGCGCGGGCGCGCAAGCCGAGACCACCGATCTCGGTATCAGGCACCGGAATGGCGGTGAACATCACGTTGACCCTCCACCCCTTTCAGGGGCACGGGCGCTGGCCCCGACGGCCCGCCGGGCGAGCGTCAAGCGCAGGGGGAGCACCGTGTAGCCCGCGGGGGCGACGTTGTTGAACGCCGCCAGGTACACCACGTCGGCGCCGCCATGCACCGCCGAGAGCTCGGGGTTCGTGCAGCGGTTACAGTCCTCACCCTCGGGATCGTGCTCCTCACCCTCGAAATCGTGCTGCTCCAGATCGGCGCCGTCGAGGAGGACGCTCCAGCCCTGCCCGCCGTCATGCGAGCGGAGGATGGACCCGTGGGCGCCGCAGGCGACGAGATCCGCGCCGGCTCCCCAGAGGCCGTAGAGGGCGTCCTCGGTGAGCGTGGCGACCGGCGACCAGCGCTCACCGTGATCGGTGGAGACCAGCACGGTGCCGAGGGCTCCCACCGCCACCAGGGAGTCCCCCGCGCCGGCGACGTTGAAGAGCCTGGGCCAGCTCCTGCTCGCCGGTGGATGGAGCTCCTGCCAGGTCTCCCCCGCGTCGTGCGAGGAGAGCAGCAGGCCCCGGTCGTCGCCCCGGTCGCCGACGGCGACCGCCGTCTCACCATCGGTCCAGACCGCCCAGATCTGCCCGTACCGTCGGGCCCGCCGCGCCGCCGGCCGCAGGTGCTCACCGCCGTCGTCGGAGAAGAGCAGCATCCCGCTCCTGCCGCCGACGAGCAGCCGGCGTCCGTGCCCGGCGATCGCGAGCGCTGGCGCTGGCAGCTCGCGCCGCTGCCAGGTCCTGGCCTCATCTCTGGACCTGAGCAGCAGGCCGTCGTCGCGGTAGTCCCCGACCAGGCAGAGGCCGGCCGCCTCGCTCTGCCAGATGGCCCGGAACTGGGCGCGCACCGGGACCTCCAGCGCCTCCAGGGTCCCGGACCGCCCCTCGAGCCGATAGAGCTGTCCGTCGAGACCGGCGACGTAGAAGGTCCCGGGCCGAGGGGCGGGGCAGAGGGCGGTCTGGGCGAAGCGCGTGGGGAGGAGCAGCGGCGCGCCGACGGTGCCCTCGGCGTCGCCCCAGCGCCCGGCGAGGGTGAAGCTCCCCTCCGCGCGGTCGTAGCGCAGGCCGCCGACGAGGACCTCGCGGAGGGTCCTCGGCCCGCGCGTCGCGAGCTCGTCGAGGAGCTCGCGGCGCTGACGGGCGTCGAAGGGCTGACCGCGCGGCGCGCTCAGCGCCAGCAGCTGGAGGAAGCGCGCCGAGGGGTGGGCGAGGAGCACGCCGAGATCGTCACGCAAGGTCTCCCGGCCGAGCTGGGCGCTGCGGATGAACCCGAGCTGCCAGCCGAGCGCGGCTCGGGCCGAGAGCGCCGGCGAGAGCGCGCCGCGGAGCTCAGCCTCTCGAAGGCTCGCCCTGCGGCGCTCGCGGCCGCTCGCCCGTCGCGCCCTCAGCCCGGCGAGCACGTGCTGGAGCACGATCAGCTCGCCACGCGGCTCCGCGGCGGCCTGGAGCAGGTCGGCGTAGACCAGGTACAGCTCCTGGCGCTGCGGGTCAGCCTCGATCAATCGCAGCAGCTCGGCGGCGGTCGTCATCCTTCGCTCGATGTTGCCCGGGCGGCCGCTGGCCTGCAAGGAGCGGGGCGCTGCTGGAACGTCAACCTCACCCGGTGCGCGTCTGCGCCGGAGCAAGAGACGCGCGCGCGAGGGATCAACGTGGAGCTCGCCGCGACGGGACCGGGCACGCTCTGCGCCCAGCTGAAGGAGCAGCCCCGCTGGCGCGGTACACGAGAGGGGTGGGTCAAGAACGAGTCTGCCGCAGCTACCGGAGCTGCCATCCGGCCATCCTGCGATGCCGAGTCGTTCGGGCCGACCTGGCGGCCCACGCTGCCAGTCGCTCCTCGACGGCCGGCGGCCGAGAGAGCCGCGCTGGCCGCCTCGCGCCGCGGTCAAGGCCGTCAAAGAGCTCGGCTATTCGCGCCTCGCCGACCTGCCGCCTCGGCTGTCGAGCTCGCGGGCATCGTTCCTGCAACGACCGCCGGCCATGGTTGCTGGTGTCGCAGCGACGAGCTGCGACCCAGATAGAGAACCCAGACGCTCCCTAAAGGGGCAAGAAAGGGCAAATGAAGATGCTTCGCTCGATCCTTCTCGCGATGGCTGTTCTGGTTGGTCTGGCCAGCCCCTGTCTTGCGTACGATATCAAGCAGGGCAACCGCGTCATCGGGCAGTACTCCCCGGTGAGTGGACTCAGGGGCGGCCAGTCTTCGGTGATCTGGTATCGCTACGACGGACAGGCGCCATACTACCACTGCAAGAGCTGCAACCGATCCTTCACTCCGGCGCAGTTCGATCGGTATGGGCAGGGTTGCCTTGGCGGGCGCTGCTCCAGGCCCAGCTCGCGATAGATCCTCCGAGGTCCCCGCTCTGCGGCTGGGGTGTTCCCCACTACGTCCGGGAGGTCCACATGTCAACTCCAGCTGCAATCCACGACCCCGCCTCGCTCGCTCAAGCGAGCCGCCAGCAAGCGCGCACTCGCGCTCGCTCGTCCTGGGCGCAGCTCTCGCGCGCAGCCGTCTCTGCACGGCCTCGCAGCGCGGGATGAATTCTGCCCTTCATCGCGGAGCCTCCGAAGGAGGCGAGCAGGGCAAAATGCGGCGACACCCAGGCGCGCAGGCTCGC
>JAKLHH010000488.1 GCA_022710245.1 Myxococcota bacterium | reverse complement strand
CGGGCTGGTGCTGGTGCGCTGATCGCGGCTCTCCTCTGCTGAAAGCACATGCTGGCTTGCGCGGACCCTCGCGCCGCCCCATCCTAGCTCGCCATGATGGAGATCGAGGGAGAGAGCCCATGACCAAGACCGCGCTCGTCACCGGCGCCTCGGCAGGGATGGGGGTCGAGTTCGCCCGGCTCCTCGCCGCCGACGGCTACCACCTCGTGCTGGTCGCGCGACGCAAGGACCGGCTGGAGACCCTCGCGGCGGAGCTGCGCGCGGCGCACCCGATCGAGGTCCACGTGATCCCGGCAGACCTCGGCCAGGCGGACGCGCCGGCGCGCGTCGTGGCCGAGCTCGAGGCGCGGGGCGTGAGCGTCGAGGTGCTGATCAACAACGCCGGCTTCGGCACCAACGGCCCCTTCGCGGAGAGCGACGCGGCGCGGGAGCTGGAGATGATCGAGGTGAACGTGACGGCGCTGGTGAAGCTGACGCGGCTCCTCCTGCCCGGCATGGTGCAGCGCAAGCAGGGCCGCATCCTCAACCTCGGCTCCACCGCGGGCTTCCAGCCGGGACCGTTCATGGCGGTCTACTACGCGAGCAAGGCGTTCGTGAACTCGTTCTCCGAGGCGCTCTGGTTCGAGCTGAAGGGGACCGGGGTCACGGTCACGGTGAGCTGCCCGGGGCCGGTCGCGACCGAGTTCGCGTCAGTGGCCGGCAACGACAAGTCGGCGCTCTTCGCCGCCGGCGCGGCGAGCGCGGCGGCGATCGCGCGCGAGGCTTACCAGGCCATGCACGACGGCAAGCCGATGATCGTCCACGGCCTCCGCTACAAGCTGATGCGCCAGTCGCTGCGGATCAGCCCGCGCTCGGT
The DNA here is from genome assembly GCA_022710245.1 of Myxococcota bacterium. The sequence goes on along the minus strand of JAKLHH010000488.1, from coordinate 5,320 downwards.
GGTCCGCGCGGTGACGGCGCGCTACAACCGCAGCGCGACCTGAGGCGGGGGATCAGCCCGCGCTCGGTGGTCCGCGCGGTGACGGCGCGCTACAACCGCAGCGCGACCTGAGGCGGGGGATCAGCAGCGCGACCTGACGGGGCCGGCCGGCGGCTCAGCCGGGAGGCCGGGCCAGCGCCGCGCGCACCGCCGCGTGGTGTGCCGCCGCCGCCGCTGCCCAGCCGGCCTGCGGGCCGAGCCGTTGCTCCAGCGCCCGACGGAAGAGCGGGCGCAGCTCCGGCTCCGTCTCGTGGACCAGCGTGGCCGCCAGGTCGTGGATCGAGGTCTCCTGCGACCAGGTCACGTGCTCCAGCGCGCGGAAGTAGGCGCGGCCCACCTCCTCGCGGGCGCGCGCCACGCCGGCCAGGCGATCCGACCCGCGCGGCAGGCTCGCCACGCGCTCGGCGATCACTCTGAAGACCGTCTGCGAGAGGACCTGACCGCGCTCGTAGGGACCGTCGCTCGCCCGGTAGGGCGTCACCGCGAGGAAGTCGCGCGGCGTCACCAGGTAGTCCGCCGCCCGGCGAGCGAGACGGGCGCGCACCGCCGCGCGGAGCTGCGGGAGCTCGCGCCCGATCCGCTTGCCCGCCGCGACGAGCTCGGCCTCGAGGAGGTCCGGATGCTGGAAGCGGAGGCCGAGGAGGTCCCGCGGGAAGACGTCGACGAGGAGCGGGTTCGAGGGGAGCCGCGCGGCGCCGGTCGCGCCCCCGAGGAGCTCGCGCGCCTCGGGCGAGAGCCGTGACGAGTAGCGGGCCCAGTCGGACCGCAGCGCGGTCCGCGCGACCTCGTACGGCTCGATGCGCGCCGAGAGCTGCGAGGTGGCGGTGCGGGCCGCGTGGTTGAGCTCGAGGAGCATGGCGCTGGCGAAGCTCGCGCGACGCAGGTCGCCTCGGGTCTGCGCGAGCACCTTGCGCGCCACCGACGGCTGCCCGAGGTAGTCGAGGATCGCGCCGACGTCAGCGGTCCCCTCGTGGACCGCGATGAGCTCGTAGGTGAGCGGGTCGAAGCCCATCAGCGCGTCGAGGAGCTGGTGGGTCACCTCGTGCGCGGTCACGCGTCGCATCAGCCCGGCGCTGATCGGGTAGTCGAGGCGCCTCGCGTCGTGGACGCCAGGGCGCGAGCCGACGGGGAGCTGCTTGGCGTCGAGCTCGACGTCCGCGAGCGGCGGATGACGGTAGTGCGCGTTGAGCCCCACCACGCCAGGCATCAGGCCGGTGACCACCTTGACGCGGACCTTGTCGGTGCCGCGCGGCTGGATCGGGTGACCGAGCCAGCCCTCGGCGCTTCGCCAGACGCCGTTCGCCGCGGCGAAGACGGTCATCGCCTGCACGTGCGCGGCGTCGGCGGTGAAGACCGCGGGCGCGCTCCGCGGCAGGCCGCGCTCGCGGTAGGCGGGTGGGAGGTTGCTGACCGTGACCTCCACGCGCGGCCCGCTCGGCGCGAGGATGGGCGCGCCGGTCGCGTCCCTGTTGAAGAAGTCCGCGGGCAGCAGCGTCGGTTCGGCCGGGCCCATGCCGCGCGGGAGCTGCTGCACGTGGGCCGGGACGCCGGCCGTCGCGGCGGCGGTGGTCGCGAGCTGCGTCGCGGGGGCCGCGGCCAGCGCCGGCTGCGCGTGGGCGAGCTCGAGCAGGATGAGACCAGCGGCGACCCCGCGCTGGTGGCGGCGCCAGCCGGCGCGCACGGCCTCGGGCGTGAGCTGGTCGAGGAGGCGCTGCTGCACGCGCTGGTGACGCTGCCAGCCGGTGGCGACGACGCGGGCGAGGCGTGCGGGCGAGGCGGCTGCAGGGCCGGCCGAGAGCAGGAGCGCCAGGACGAGCGAGGCGAGCGGGGCGAGGAGAGAGCGGGGGGCGTGCTTCATGCGGGACCTCGGCGGCGCGTCACTGCAAGGCAAACGCCAACGCGAGGCGATTGCCGATCCTGGCGCCGAGGTCTCTGACAACGCGCGACCTGCTCGCGTCCTGGTGCAGACGATCGTGCGCAGCCCTGGCCAGACAGCGCCGGATCGCCACGATCACCTGCAGACCCGCTGTCGCGCCGGGGCGGTACACCCGTTGCAAAGGCCCGTCGGCATGCGCACGTCCTCCCCGACGGTCCTCCCCTCATCCTCTTCGTCACCGCTGCCCTCTCCGGCGTCGCGACGGTCGCCGCGTCACCGGCTCGCCAGGCACCGACGCGCGCCGACGGCGCCCACGTCCGCCAGCTCCTCGAGCGCACGCGGGCGGTGGCGGGCTCCAGGTTCGTGCGCTCGCTGGCGCAGACGGTGGCCCTCGAGGCCGGGCTCTACGGGCTGGAGCGGATGGGCGTCGACGCGCGAGCGGTGATGGTCGCTGCCCCGGTGGTGTGGCTCGGCCTCGACCTCGGCCGTGACCTGCTGAAGACTCGGCAGCGGCCCGACCTGAAGACGCTCGACCGCAAGTACGGCGCCGCGGCGGGAGGGCTGGTGGCGCGAGGGCTGCTCGGACACCTGCCCCCCGCCGCAGAGGATGAGGCGGCGGCGGCGAGCTCACCGGCGGCGAGCTCACCGCCGCGCTGATCACCGCGGGGGAAACGCGACCGTCGACCTGGCAGCGTTCGGGGACGCTGCTAGCGGCGCGCTGCCCAGCGCGACATGCCGTCGATGTTCTCGCGCACCACGCCGGAGGCGATGGCGTCGGCGCCGCTGGTGAGGGCCTTCCACTTGAGGAAGCCCACGTCGTCCCGCCGCGGCGATGAGCTGAGCGCGTAGCCGACCACGCCGTCGGCGACGAGCCAGGCGCCCTCGTTGTACTGGCTGCGGATGCGGCCCTTGCCGGTGAGCGCCTCGGTCTCCTTCTCCAGCAGGGTCCAGGCCGCGACCTCGTAGCCCTTGATCACGCCGAGCCGCTCGAGGACCAGCTCGTGGTGGATCTCTCCGAGGAGCGGGACCTTGATCCGCTGGTAGAAGCGGAGCTTCTGCGGGGGGACGAAGCGCTCGTCGGCGATGGCGCGGCACTCGTCGACGTGCGGGACGTTGCGCGTGTAGGCGTCCACGTCAAAGACGCAGGCGAGCACGGCCTCAGGCTTCGCGCCAGGCACCGAGAGGATCCCGAAGCCCTCGTCGGTGGGCTTGCCGGGCTGGGGCCAGTGCAAGAACTGGTACTCGGCGGGCGGCTTCGCGGGCAGACGCTCGATGACGCGGTCGATGAACCTCTCGCTCATGGTCCTCTCGCTTGGCGGCGGTCTCGCCGCGGTGAGGCGTTGGCTACCTGCGCGCCAGTTTATCGAGAGCGCCGGAGAGCGCAAGCCCGCTGCCAACGCTGCCAACGCTGCCAACGGCAGTCCGCGCCGCCGGGAGCCACCGCCGAACAGCCCGGGCGCGATGGCGTCCGGGACCCCGCGAGAGCGCGGGGCCTCGCTCCGGCCTACCCCTTGCACCGCCGGTGAGGCGCGGGCGGCGGTCCTGTGCCAGAATAGCCCCCACCTCAGGAGCGAACACGTGATCTCCAGGACTCCCGACAAGGTCCGCCTCGCGCTGCCCAGCAAGGGGCGGCTCGCCGCCGACTCCCTCGAGTTCCTCGGCAAGGCCGGGCTCCGTGTGCACAAGCCGAACCCCCGCCAGCTGCAGGCGGTGATGCCCGCGATGCCGCAGGCGGCGGTCCTCTTCCAGCGCGCGGCCGACATCGTGGTCAGCGTGCGCGAGGGCAGCGTGGACCTGGGCATGGCGGGCTGGGACACCGTCGCGGAGCGGATGGGGAGCGAGGGCGAGGTGCTGGTGCTGCGCAACGACCTCGGCTTCGGCGGCTGCCGGCTCTGCGTGATCGTCCCCGAGGAGAGCCCCGTGCGCACCATGGCCGACCTGGCGGCGGCGGCGCGCACGTCGGGGCGCAAGCTGCGGGTGGCGACCAAGTACCCGACGCTGACCGCCGAGTTCTTCCAGCGACGGGGCATCGACGAGATCCGCCTGATCCAGCCCGAGGGCACGCTCGAGGTCGCGCCGGCGATCGGCTACGCGGAGCTGATCGTGGACCTCGTCTCCAGCGGTGAGACGGTGCGCGAGAACCGCCTGCGTCTCCTCGAGGACGGTGAGGTCCTCCGCTCGGAGGCCTGCCTCTTCGCCAACCGCGCCGCGCTGAAGACGCGGCCGCAGACGCTCGCCGTCGCGCGGCACCTGCTGGAGTTCGTCGACGCGCACCTGCGCGCGGTGGAGATGGTCTCGGTCTTCGCCAACATGCGCGGCGAGTCGCCGCAGGCCATTCGCGCGCGGATGGCGCCGAAGCCGGTGGTGGGCGGGCTGCAGGGGCCGACCATCTCGCCCGTGCTGCACGCCACCGAGGAGGGCTGGTTCGCGATCCACATCATCGTGCGCCGCGATCGCCTCGCCGAGGCGATCGGTGAGCTGCGCACCATCGGCGGGAGCGGCGTGGTGGTGACCCCGGTGACCTTCATCTTCGAGGAGGAGCCGGAGTCGTACCGCGCCATGCTCGCCGCCCTGGAGGAGCGATGATCCCGATCCTCGAGCTGGCGATCGCCCAGCAGACCATCCTCCGCCGGCGTCGCGGGGCTCGCGAGTACCCGGCCGCGGTGCTCGAGGGGATCGCGCGTCGCTTCGGGGAGCCGCTCAGCCCCGAGCAGGCGGTGGCGCGTATCGTCGAGGAGGTGCGCGAGGGCGGCGACCGCGCCCTGCGGCGCTGGTCGGCGGCGCTCGACGGCGTCCCCGAGGAGACCGAGCTCGAGGTGCCAGCGGCCGCGCTGGAGCGCGCGCTGGCCGAGCTGGCGCCGCCGCTGCGCCAGGCCCTCGAGCGCGGCGCGGCGCGGGTGCGCGCCTTCCACGAGCGGCAGCCGATCCCGTCCTGGACCACCGGCGAGCTGGGCGGCACGCTCGGCCAGCGCTTCACGCCCATCGAGCGGGTCGGGGTCTACGTGCCCGGCGGCTCGGCGCCGCTCCCCTCGTCGCTGCTGATGGCCGTCATCCCGGCGCGGGTGGCCGGGGTCGAGCGGGTGGTGGTGGCCACGCCGCCGCGACCGCACCCGATCATCCTGGCCGCGGCGAGGCTCTGCGGGGTGGACGCCGTCTACCAGGTGGGCGGCGCGCAGGCGATCGCCGCGCTCGCGCACGGCACCGAGAGCATCGCGCCGGTCGACAAGATCGTCGGCGCCGGCAACCTCTTCGTCACCCTCGCCAAGCGGCAGGTCTTCGGGCTGGTGGGGATCGACGGGCTCGCCGGCCCCACCGAGACGATGGTGATCGCCGACGGGACCGCGAACGCCGCCTGGGCCGCGGCGGACCTCCTCGCCCAGGCCGAGCACGACGTCCTCGCCACCG
>JAKLHH010000487.1 GCA_022710245.1 Myxococcota bacterium | reverse complement strand
CGGGCTCATCCGCAGCAGCCGCTCGTAGATCTCCGCCTCGGCGGCGTGGTTGCCCTGCCGGTGCCGGACCAGGCCGAGGTTGGCCAGGCCGCGCAGGTACGGCCGGTTCTCCAGGAAGCCCCACTCCACCTGACCGGCCTCCTGCAGGATCGAGCGCGCCCCACCCTCGATCGCCGCGACGAAGTGGCGCTCGGCCTGCTTGAGCCGACCCTCGTCGAAGCAGCGGATGCCGAGGTGGTTGTGGGCGTCCGCGTGCTCGGGGTCCACCGCCAGCGCCTTCTTGAACCAGCGGCAGGCGGCGCGCCGATCGCCCGCCCACCAGTGCTCCATCCCCTCGTCGAAGAGGCGCTCGGCCTCGCGGCTCGTGCTCGCGCCCTTGCGCTCCAGGTCGACCTCGTGCAGATCGTGGCGGCTCCTCCTCGGCTCGAGCAGGCGGCCCAGCGTCCCGTGCAGCTCGGCGAGGACGGCGCGGGCGCCGTCGATCACCGCCGCGTCGGCGACGCCGGCGGCGGTCAGCGGCCGCAGCCGGGCCTCGAGGTCCGTCGCGAGCTGCTGCACCCGGTTCTCCCGGCGAGCCACCGCGCCCGTCGGCGCCGCGCCCCACGCCTCGAGCTCCTCCGCCAGGCGGCTCCGGAGCGCCGGCCAGTCCCAGCGGCAGGCGGGGTGCTGCCAGGCCATCGACTCCTTCCACGCGCGCCAGCCCTCCTTGCCGAGGACCCCGCGCAGCTCCTCGGGCGTCATGAAGGCGTGGAGCACCACCTGCTGCACCTTCCCCTCTCGCCCGCGGCGGCTGTGCACGACGAGGAGCTGACCACGCTTGCGTCTGACGAAGGGCATGTGGTGCGCATATTACAAACAGGGCACTACGTCAAGCCGGAGCGCGTGGACCGCGTGGTGCGGACCGCGCGCTCAGAACCTCGCCGCGACCCCCAGCGTCGGGGATCTCGGTGGGGCGACCTATGGGCAGCTGCTTTCACGCGTCAGGCGCGCCGACTTCGCGCCGGGTGAGCGTCCTTGCTCACGCGCGGAGGCTCGTCGTGGCTGCCGTCAGCCAGCCGCTCGAGGCTCCTCGCCGCTGGAGAAGAGCTCGAGCGCGCGGCTCATGGCGGAGCGTGGCCCGACGAGGAACACCACGTCGCCGGGCCTGAAGGGCTCGCTCGGAGCGGCGTAGGGGAGCACGACGCCGTCGCGGCGAAGAGCGACGACCAGCGCCTCCGTCCTGCTGCGGAGCTGCATCGTGGCGGCCGAGCGGCCACAGGCGTGGTCGCCAGCGCGGACGAGCAGGCTGTCGACCTTGAGGTCGCCGAGGTCGGGGAGCTGGGCCAGGTGAGCCCGCGTGACGTGGGTCCTGCGCGCCGAGGCCTGCGTCGAGTCGCGGATCTGCTCGACGCGCTCCTCGATCAGGTTGCGCGGGACCGCGAGCTGCCTGAGCACCCGGGCGACCGCCTCGACGGCGCTCTCCAGCTCCTCGCAGACGACCTCCGAGGCGCCGAGCGCGAACGCCTCGTCCTCCTCGGCGACGTAGCGCGTCCGCATGAGGATGGGGATCTTCGGCGCGTGCTCGTGGACGGCGTCCACGGCTCGCCGCGCCGCCAGCGGATCGTTGATCAGCAGCACCAGCGCCCGCGCCTGGTCGAGCCGGGCGTGCTCCAGCGCCTCGGCGCTGGTCACGTCGCCATAGAACACGGGCTCGCCGGCGGCCTGGGCCTTGCGCACGGTCTCGGCGTTGAGCTCGAGGACCACGTAGCGGATCTGCCGCTCGGCCAGGCTCTCGGCGAGCAGTCGCCCCGCGAAGCCGTAGCCGACGATCACCACGTGGCCGGACACGCCAGGCTCGTTCGGGGGGAGCTCGTCGATGCTGCGCGCGCCGATCAGCCTCGCCAGAGGCTGGAGCAGCCTCTCGCCGGCGGTGATGTGCGGCGCCACGCGGATCATCAGCGGGGTGAGGAACATGCTGAGCACACCCGCGGCGAGCAGAGCCTGGACGTCGCCCTCGGCGAGGAGCCCTTGAGCCTGCCCCACCTTGGCCAGCACGAAGCCGAGCTCCCCGAACTGGGCCAGGCCGATGCCGGCGAGCCAGAGGGCGCGCGCCGGGAAGCGCATCGACATCGCCGACAGCGTGGCGATCAGCGCCTTGCCGAACAGGAAGGCCGCCACGAGCAGCGCGATGAGCAGCGGTCTGGCCAGGAGCTGGCGGACCTCGAAGAGCATGCCGAGCGAGATGAAGAAGATGCTCGTGAACAGATGGCGGAGCGGCAGCACCTCGGAGATCGCGCGCTGTCCATAGATCGTCTCGGCGAGCATCAGCCCGGCGAGGAACGCGCCGAGCGCGACCGAGAGGCCGACGTGCGAGGTCAGCCAGCCGGTCCCGGCGCAGATCCCGAGCACCGCCAGGACGAAGACCTCGCGGCTGCGGGTCGCGTCGACCCAGGCGAGGACGCGCGGGATGACGAGGCGAGCCGCCAGCAGCATCACGACCACGACGACCGCCGCCTTGCCGAGGGCGAACACCACCTGCAGCGCCGGGTTGCCGCCGGCGCGGCCGGCGAGGACCGGCACCAGCAGCATCATCGGCACCACGCACAGGTCCTGGAAGATCAGGGCTCCCACGATGAACCGGCCGTGGGGCGCGTCGAGCTCGCCGCGCTCGCCCAGGGCGCGCAGCACGATGGCGGTGCTGGACATCGCGAAGATGAAGCCCCAGAGCACCGAGGGCGCGGGACGCTGCCCGAGGAGCATCGCGCTGCCGGCGACCGCGGCGACCGTGAGCCCGACCTGCAGCGAGCCGCCGAGCACGATGTGCCGTGCGATGTGGCGCAGCCGTGAGAGGGAGAACTCGAGCCCGATGGTGAAGAGGAGCAGGACGACGCCAGCCTCGGCGAGCTGGGTGATGGCGCTGGCGTCCTTGACCAGCTTGAGCCCGTAGGGACCCAGGACGGCGCCCGCGGCGAGGAGCCCCGCGACGACCGGGATGCGCAGTCTGCCGAGGAGCACGGCGGCCAGGACGCCGATCGTCACGGTGACGGCGAACTCCTGGAGGATGGGCAGGGTCTCCATCTAGCCCCGCCCTCTGCGCGGCAGCCTGAGCAGGCGGGGCTCCGACGTGGGGTCGTTCGCGTCTGACATCGCTGCTCCTGTCTGCGAGGCGGCTCCCCGAACGTAGCGTGCGGCAGGTGGGGCTTCAAGTCGGCGTGCCGTGCCGTGCCGCGCTGGCGGCGGACAGATGGGACTGGGTTCTCGTCGAAGATCAAGGGTGCGGCGACGGCCAGGGCGCCTCCCCGAGCCACCGGTTCCCTTCGCTTCCGGCAGCTTGGAGCGGCGAACGCCTGGCGCGCCGCTTGCTCTCCGACGGGACAGGGGGCCAATCGAGCCAACAGACGAATCAACAGGGCGGACACCAGAAAAGAGGAGACCATGCGTACTCAGCAGCTGCTCCAGATCATCGTCCTCGGTGCGGGACTGCTCATCGGCGCCAGCGCCAGCGCGGCGCCGGGCTTCGACCTGCAGGTCAACCGACCGAAGCTCCTTCGCGATCACAAGGAGCTCGTGCGGCGGCTCGCCACCTACGCGAGCACCGCCGAGCAGGACTCCATGCGGCGCTACCTGCGCGGGGGCGGCAAGGGCTACATCTACGGCGACAGCGGGAGCATGCAGACGCAGCTCTGGTCGCTGGAGAGCCTCCGCGGCAAGCTCGGCATCACCAAGCCGGTCAACCCCAAGCTCCGCGCGGCGGTGGAGCGCTACGGGAGCCTCGTCGACATGCAGCACGGCCTGAAGGACGCCTCCCTCGGCAAGCGGAGCGGCAACGACTCCGCCATGCGCCTGGGGCTCGGCCGGGCGGTCCGCAGCGCCCAGTCCCTCAACATGAGCTCCGCCGAGCTGCGCCAGTACCTCAGCGGCTACGGCCTCACCAGCCGTGACGTCGAGCGGCACACCGAGTACCGGCTCCCCTGAGCGCGAGCGCATGTGCGTGCGCACCTGCCGCCACGCTTGAGGGAGGTTTGCGCCGATGCTACGGTGCAGCGCCTGCCGACAGGGCACTCACCGCAGCTGCTGACGTCCGGCCCGAGCCTCTCGCGCCGGCCGAGGAGGGAGGGAGCGATGGCGCGTTCCGCTGTAGCCACGGCGACCCGCGTGGAGCCGCAGAGGGAGATCGAGGGAGCCCGGACCGGGCGGATCGTGGGAGTCGACCGGCAGGGCAGGATCCTCGTCGACTATCAGGACAACTCGCATGGTCCGGTCCCGGCTGCGCTGATGAAGACCGCCTCGGGACGGGACGACGCCTTCGACTGGCGCGCTGGCCAGGAGGTGGTCCTCCTCTTCCGGGACAACGCCTCGAACCGGCCGGTGATCCTCGGGCTGCTCCCCTCCGATGAGGAGACCCGCCCGGCGCTCGCCGCGGAGCCCCGCGACCTCGTGGTCAGGGTGGACGGCCAGCGCGTGCGGGTGGAGGGCCGCGAGGAGATCGTGCTCCAGTGCGGCGAGGCCTCGATCACGCTCTGCTGCGACGGGACGATCGCCATCCGCGGCACCACCGTCGAGTCGCGAGCGCGCTACACCAATCGCATCCGCGGCGGCTCGATCGAGCTGAACTGAGTGCGCCCCATCGGAGCGATGACCGCCGAGCACGTGCTCTGGCCGGTCGTGCGGGAGCACCTTGGCAGCGCGGCCTTCCTGTGGTCGCGCTGGCTGGAGGAGCGGCGCGCCCCGGACTTCCGGCTGCAGGACCTGGCAGGCCGTGAGCGAAGGCTCCTCGCGCACCTCGACGCCCTGGTCGTCGGCGGGCTGCCCGTGCAGGAGCAGCTCCTGCTGCCGGCCGTCGAAGGGAGCGATGCCGAGCTCGCCTTCGCCGCGGCCTGCTCGCTCCTGCTCTCGGAGGTGGGCGACCGCTCGGGTGCCGTCCTGGAGCACCTCCTCGCCGCCAGCCCCGGCGCGCTCCGCGGGATCGCCGGCGCGCTGGAGCTCGCGGCTCCCGCCGAGCTCGAGCCACAGCTGCGAGCCGTCCAGGAACGGGAGCAACCGACGCTGCAGGCGCTGGCGACCGAGATCCTCTCCTGCCGGCGGCTGGGCCTGAGCCCGGAGCTCGCGTCCCTCTCCGGGCACGAGGACGCCCAGCTCCTGGCCGCGGTCGCCCGCGCCGCCCGCTGCCCCGCCGGAGAGGTCTACCTGCCGGTCCTGCGCCAAGCCCTGGCCAGCGCCGAGGCGGCGGTTCGCGATGCCGCCATCGAGAGCGCCTGTATCCGCGGCAGCTCTTCGGTCTGGCAGCTCTGCCGGCAGCTCGTCGCCGGGCGAGCGGTCGCGCTCCGGCTTCCGCTCACCTTGCTCGCGCTCGCCGGAGACGCGCGCGAGGCTGCCCTGATCGTGGAGTGCCTCGAGGCGGAGGCGCTGCGTCCCGACGCCCTCTGGGCGCTCGGCTTCGTCGGGACGGCAGAGGCCGCCGACCTCTGCCTGGCACTGATGAGAGAGGCCATCCTGCCGCGTCAGTCCGCTGAGGCCTTCTGCTTCATCACCGGACTGGACCTGCACTTGGAGGGCTTCGCCGCCGCGCGCAGAACGGGTGTCGCCGTGGCCGACCGCTGGCTGCCCGAGCGCTGGCTGCCCGAGCCGGACGTGGACCAGGTGACGGCGTGGTGGCGCGCGAACCGCGGCGGCTTCGCCCCTGCGGTCCGGCACCTCCTCGGGAGACCGCTCTCCCGTGAGAGCTTCGTCGCGGCCCTCGAGGCTGCCTCGATGCAGCGGCGCCAGGCCCTGCTCCTGGAAGCGGCCATCCGCACGCGCGGTGAGTGCCTGGTCGAGCCTCGCGCCCTGACCCGGATGCAGCGAAGACAGCAGGAGTATCTCGGGCGCGACGAGGCCGCCAGCGCCTTCGCAGCGGCGCGCCGACTCTGTCCTTCGGCGACGGGGTGAGGATACCGGCATGTGGGACGTCGAGAACCGAACGCCGTACGCCGTGCAGAGGAGCTTCCTGCGAGACCGCGACGGCGCCGAGGTCTGGGTCGTGGTCGTGCGAGCGACCTTCGACCTCGGTGCCGATGGCCGCACGACCGTGGCAGAGACGCAGCAGCCCGTCGTGGACGCGCCCGTGTATCTCGGCAAGCCGGGACAGTCGAGCCTCCTCTACGACTCCGACCTCGTGCTCGGCAAGCCGACCACCGACATCATCGTCCATGGCCACGCCTACG
>JAKLHH010000486.1 GCA_022710245.1 Myxococcota bacterium | reverse complement strand
GGGCGCTCTGTGTGCTGACCCCGCTGCAGCGCTGCGAGGTAGGCTTGCCGGGGCGGGCGGTGGGCCGGTCGCGCGGGCGCTCTGTGTGCTGACCCCGCTGCAGCGCTGCGAGGTAGGCTTGCCGGGGCGGGCGGTGGGCCGATAAGCTTGTAGACGATGAAAGCACCCGAAGTCGAGCAGCGCACCCTCTCCAGCTTCGACGGCACCCGCATCGCTTACCAGGTCTGCGGTGAGGGCCCCGCGGTGGTCCTCGCCAACGGGCTGGGCGGCACGTACACGACCTGGAGGCACCAGTACCAGCTCCTCGAGCAACGCTATCGCGTCATCTCGTGGGACTACCGCGGCCTCTTCCGCTCCGGGCCGCCCCCGCGGCCGGGGACGCTGGTGATGGAGAGCCAGGTCCGGGACCTCGAGGCGATCCTCGCCGCGGAGCGAGTCGACCGCGCGGTCTTCATGGGCTGGTCGATGGGGGTCCAGGTCAACTTCGAGTACTACCGCCACCACGCCGAGCAGTTCGCGGGGCTCGTGGTGCTGAACGGGACCGCCGGCAGGCTCTTCGACACCGCCTTCAACGGCCACCTGCTCGCGCGCCGCCTCCTGCCGATGATGAGCCTCGGCATCCGCGCTGCCGCCCCCGTGGTCAAGCACGGTTCCCGCGTGGCGTCGCAGTGGAGCGGGCTCGTGCCGTTGCTGCAGACCATCGGCGTCGTCGCGCCCAGCCTCGACCGCGACGTCTTCCACGACCTCGCGCGTGAGTACTCAGGACTCGACTTCGACATCTACGCCGAGACCTTCCTCAGCCTCGGCGACCACGACGCGTGCGACCTGCTCCACCGGGTCGAGGTGCCGACGCTGATCATCAGCGGCACCAAGGACCTCTTCACGCCGGTCGCCACGGCCCGCGCGATGGCCGACGCCATCCCGCGCTCGCGGCTGGTGGTCATGCCGGGCGGGACGCACTACGTCGCGGTGGAGTTCCCGCGCGAGGTGAACGAGCACCTCCGCGACTACCTGCGCGAGGTGGCGTGGGGCACACTCCCCTGAACGCGTGGGCACGTGCCTTGAGCCACACTACGTCGCGGTAGTTCCTGGGCGAGGTGAACGAGCACCTTCGCGACTACCTGCGCGGCGATCATAACAGGACGATCACGCCAGGGCGATCACGCCAGGGCGATCACGCCAGGGCGATCACGCCAGGGCGATCACGCCAGGGCGATCACGCCAGGGCGATCAGCAGCGCGACCAGAACCGTCGCGACCAGAACCGTCGCGACCAGAACCGTCGCGACCAGAACCGTCGCGACCAGAACCGGTCGCGACCAGAACCGTCGCGACCAGAACCGTCGCGACCAGAACCGTCGCGACCAGAACCGTCGCAACCAGAACCGTCGCGCAGGTGATCAGAACAGGTGAGCAGAACAGGTGATCAGAACAGGTGATCAGAACAGGTGATCAGAACAGGTGATCAGAACAGGTGATCAGAACAGCGCGACTCCGGTCCTTCTGACCTCGAACCCTCGCCGCAGCGCCGAGGCGAGGTCCACTCGGCCCAAGGACCCTCGGCGAGCGCCAGGAGGGTCTGCGCCACCCGGACGATCAACGCTCGGCGAATCGGCCCCCGAGGTGACTCCTGCCCGGCGTTCTCCTCGCAAGGTCCGCGGGCCGAGTGGACCGAGCGGATCAGAACAGTGCAGTGCAGAACAGTCCGCGGATTGCAGATCACTGCAGACCAGTCGAAACCGTGCGCAGAACAGCGCAGATCAGTCAGCTCAGTGCGCAGGTCACCGCAGAGATCAGCTCACTGCACCCGCTCGTCGATCCGGCGCGTGATGAAGTCGTCGATCAGCTTCTGGTGCTGCGGATCGATGGCGGTGATGAGCACACCGGTCGCGGGCAGCCACTCGTGCTCGTAGACGATCTCCCCCGCGCAGGTGATCACCCGGTCGTCGTCGGGCAGCTGGAACTGCAGCCCCACGTTGGTCTCCTCTGACCGAGGCTCGAGCACGCGGTGCACGAGGATCCCTCGCCGGCTGAGGTTGGTCGCCCGGCAGAGGTAGGGGCGGCCCTTGATGTACTTGTTGAGCAGCAGGTCCACACTGACTCGCGGCTCGACCCTCAGCTCTCTCGTCGTCAGGCTCATCGTCCAGCTCCTGGTTCTGGTATGCTGATGTAGGTACATATACCACAGAAGCTTACCTGCAGCCAACAATCCTATCCGCCCGCTCGCTGCGGCGAGATCTTGCCCTGCTCGCGTCCTGCGGACGCTCCGCGATGGAGGGCAAAATCTCACCCGTAACTCGAACAGATATGGACCCGAGGTGTGGTGCCGTGATTGGATAGGCGTCTCAGGACGCGACACGAGCCGATGCCGGTCAGCTGCCCAGCCTGTAGCCACGAAAACGAAGGAACCGCGCTGTTCTGCAGGGCCTGCGGCCGACCGCTCGCCGAGGGGCAGGCGGCGGGCGACCTGATCGGCAAGGAGATCCTCGGCTGCTACCAGCTGACGGAGCTCCTCGGGCAGGGCGGGATGAGCGTGGTCTACCGGGCGCGCCACACCCTCACCGACCAGGAGGTGGCGGTGAAGGTGCTCCCGCCCGAGCTCTCCACGCAGCGCGAGGTCAAGGCGCGCTTCATCGAGGAGGCGCGGACCCTGGCCCGGCTCGAGCACCCGAACATCGTGGTGCTGCACAACTTCGTCGAGTCCGAGGGCTACCTCTACCTGGTCATGCAGTGCGCCGAGGGCGAGACCTTCGACACCATCATCGCGCGCGAGGGCCGGGTGGAGCTCGGGGAGGCGGTCGGCGTCGGCGTCGAGGTGCTGCGCGCCCTCGAGTACGCTCACGAGCAGGGCGTCATCCACCGCGACATCAAGCCCTCGAACGTGATCATCCGCGGCGACGGCGCGGTGAAGGTGATGGACTTCGGCATCGCGAAGTTCATGGGCTCGACCAAGCTGACCCAGACGGGCCAGACGATGGGCACCGTCCGCTACATGTCGCCCGAGCAGGTGCGCGGCAAGCAGGTGGACCACCGCACCGACCTCTACTCCCTCGGGGTGACCGTCTACGAGGCGATCACCGGGCGCACGCCGTTCGACGGAGAGAACCACTTCGAGATCATGCAGAAGCACCTCTCCGAGGCGCCGCCGCCGCCGAGCAACATCGTGCCGGTCCCGCCGGAGCTCGAGGCGGTGCTGCTGAAGTCGATGGCGAAGCACCTCGACCATCGCTACCAGAGCGCGCGTGAGTTCCGGCACGATCTGCAGAAGGTGCCGGTCAACTGGGAGGGGCGCAAGGGCGCCAAGTCGGTGCAGCTCCCGTCGCTGACACCCGACGACGAGAAGCGCCTGGTCAGGCAGCAAAGGCGGCCGCACCGGCGGGTCTTCCCGCTGGTGGCGGCCGCCGTGCTCCTGCTGGCCGCAGCGGGCGCCGTGGTCTGGACACTCCTCGACGCAGGCAAGCCGCCCGTGCAGGCCGCCCGCGGGACCGGCACCGCCGCGACGGCGCGAGATCCCGACAAGCTCCCCTGGCCCAAGGTCCACTGGGTGGCGGCGTCGCTGAAGTTCACGCGCGAGCAGACCTACGGTCCGCCGATCAAGCTGGCGATCCGCTCCGCGAAGGAGCGCGACCTGGCGCAGATCCGTGATCTCTACGTCAAGGCCCGCGACCTCTATCCCCGCTTCCTCAAGGAGGAGGGGATGTCGATGGAGTTCAAGATCGGTCCGCTCAACCTCTGCATCGTTCCGCAGGAGGTCCTGAACAGCAAGTCGTACTGGCCGGACGTCAAGCCGAACATGACCTATCCGACGCGGTACCTCGCACCGACGGCGACCCTCTACGTGAACGACACCGACGGCTTCTTGCAGACGGATCTCCCCTACGGCCTCGCGCTGCACTTCTGCGCGCGCATCGGGCAGCTCAGCAACGAGCGCTGCCTCGAGCTCGCCGAGGGCTTCGAGGTCTACCTGCGCCGCCAGAAGTGATCGTCCCGCGGCGCTGACCCTGGAACCCTCGTGACCGCTCCCCGCCTGCGCGCGCTCGTCGTCGCCCTCTTCTTCATCTCCGGGCTGAGCAGCCTGGTGCTGGAGACCGTCTGGGTGCGGATGATGGTGCTGGTCTTCGGCTCCACCACCTTCGCGGTGAGCACGGTGCTGACCGCCTTCATGGGGGGCATGGCGCTGGGGAGCTGGCTCGCGGGCCGGCGCGCCGCGAGGCTCGCCGAGCCGGGGCGCGCCATCGCGGTCTACGGCTGGCTCGAGCTCGGCATCGGCCTCTACGCGCTCACGCTGCCGCTGGTCGGCGAGGCGCTGCCGGTGGTGCACCGGCTCCTCTGGGGGACGGCGCACAGCTCGTACTACACCTTCGCGCTCCTCCGCTTCGTCCTCGCGGCGGTCATCCTGCTGCTCCCCACCGCGGCGATGGGCGCGACGCTGCCGATGCTGGCGCGCTTCACCTGCGCCGGCGAGCCGAGCTCGGCGACCGGACAGTGGATCGGGCGGCTCTACGCGATCAACACGGCTGGCGCCGTGGCCGGGGTCGCGCTCGCCGGTTTCCTGCTGCTGCCGGTCCTCGGGCTCCGCGCGACCAACGTCGTCGCCTGCCTGGGGGACCTCACCCTGGCCGGCTGCGCGCTCCTCCTGCGACGCTGGCAGCGGGCCGGCGGGGCGCGCGCGAAGACCTCGCCTGCCGCGGAGCCTCCGCCGGAGGCCAGCAGGGCGAAGTCGCCCTCCATCGCCAAGCCTCCGCCGGAGGCGAGCAGGGCGAGTCCGCGGCCTGCGTCGGACCCGGCGCCGCCTGCCCCTGGCGGGGCGTCTGCCCTCACCGAGCACCCGGCCTCTGCCGGGGTCGCCCTGGCGGCCATCGCGGTGAGCGGCGCGGTGGCGATGGTCTACCAGGTCGCCTGGACGCGCTCGCTCTCGCTGATCATCGGCTCCTCGACCTACGCCTTCTCGGTGATCCTCTCCTGCTTCCTCGTCGGCCTCGCGGGCGGCGCGGCGATCTACTCGCGGCGCCAGGCGAGCCGCCCCGATCAGGCGGGCCGCCTCGCCCTCATCCACCTCCTGACGGCGGCCGCCGCGCTGGGCGGCGTGCTGGTGATGGACCGGCTGCCGACGCTGATGCTCGGCCTGCTCCGGCAGGTGCAGCCCGGCACCCTGACCGTGCTCGCGCTCCAGCTCTTCCTCTCCGCGCTCATCATCGTCCCGCCCACGCTCTGCATGGGGATGGTCTTCCCCGCGGTGATCGGGCTCAGGGCCGGACGCGGCGAGGCGGCCCGCGTGACCGGCGACATCTACGCCGTGAACACGCTGGGCTCCATCGCCGGCTCCTTCGCGGGCGGCTTCGTGCTGATCCCGGTGCTGGGGCTGCAGCGGACCCTGACCTGGATGATCCTCGGCGGGCTGGCGCTCGCCGCGGTCTTCGGCGCGCTCTCGCTCGGCGCCGCGCGGCAAGGCGCGGGCGGCGGCCGGCGGCGGCGCTTGCTGCGCGCGACGCTCCTCGCGGCGATCGGCGGCGTCGCGCTGGCCACGGTCGCGCTGCACCGCCCCTGGAACCTGGAGACGATGACCGCGGGGGTGTTCCGGCTCTCGCGCTACCAGGGGCTGATCCGCGGCGCCGTGCTGCCGCGGCTCTCCTCGCTGCTCCGCGACAGCGACTGGGTCGAGTCGGCGCGTGCCCGCATCCCGCCGGAGCGCGTCGTCGACACCGGCGGCGAGGCCACCGTCGGCTACGGCGTCACCTTCCACCGCGAGGGCGTCACCACCACCGTCAGCGGCGCCCGCACCGTCGAGGAGTCGCTCTCGGAGCGGGCCTGCTGGGTGCGCCACGCGCTGCTCGTCAATGGCAAGGTCGACGCCTCGCTGGGCGTCCTCCACGCGCGGCCCGCGGCGGGCTGCCAGCAGCTCCTCTCCGGACCGCTCCCGGCGGGGCTCGCCGTCTCGCCGGCGGGAGACGCGGAGACGCAGATCCTGAGCGGGCTGCTCCCCGTGCTGCTGCACGGCGGCAGCGCGAGCCCGGCCTCGGTGCTGGTGATCGGCTGGGGCAGCGGGATGTCGGTGGGCGCGGCGCTGCAGGCGGCGCCGCGGCGCATCGTCGCGGTCGAGCTCGAGCGCGAGGTGATCCGAGCGGCCACGGCCTTCGCGCCGGAGAACCACAGCCCCGAGCGGGATCCTCGCGTCGAGGTGATCGG